>CAYJCQ010000024.1:0-8224 GCA_964368725.1 uncultured Candidatus Saccharibacteria bacterium | reverse complement strand
CCAAAAGGAATGTCCGCGAGCGCGTTTTTCCAGGTCATGGTGCGGGCAAGGCGAAAAACCTCTTCTTCGGTCACGCCCGAAGCCATCCTTATGCCGCCCTTGCCGGGGCCCAGCCAGGTATTGTCTATGACTAAAATGCCGCGCAGGCCCGTGCGCGGATCGTAAACCTTAATTATATGTTCCGGCCCCCATTCATCGTGGAACCTGAAATCGCCCGATTCTGAATTACGGATCATGAATTAAGAATTATAATCTAGAGATAATTCAAAAGTTTATCGTACTTCAAAAAATCAAACAAGCGATATACATATCCTATCCAGACGCCAAAACTGTTAGTCAGAAGCAAAATGCCCAGAATAATCAGAAAAACGCCGCCGACCACGGAAAAATATCGGAGCACCCGGTCAAACTTGGCGAGATATCGGGATGCGGAACCGACCCCCAAAGCAACCGCAAGAAACGGCACGGCAAGACCGGACGAAAAAACAGCTAGAAGCAAGGCGCCTTGCGCCAAAGTCGCCGACGATGACGCTAAAACGAGAATTGACCCCAAAACCGGCCCGATGCAGGGCGTCCAGCCGAAAGCAAAGGCGGCGCCGAAAATAAGCGAGCTTAGGGGATTGCCCGGCCGGAGGCCTCGGCTCAGAGTGAATTGCTTTTCCCGCAGCAAAAACGGCAGTTTAAACGCGCCCAGCATGAAAAATCCGAAGAAAATCACAAAAATTCCGCCAATCCTTGAAAACCATAAGCGGTACTTAACAAGAGCGGCCCCTCCCAAGCCGAACAAACTCCCCAGAAGGATGAATACGGCGCTGAAGCCGATTACATAAAATAAGCCGTTTAAAAATACTTTTCTACGGATCGCTGCCGCTTTTCCCGAATTTTTCAACTCATCGAGCGAAACACCGCTTATAAACGCTAAATAGCCGGGCACGAGCGGCAAGGTGCAGGGCGCGAGAAAAGTGAGCAGGCCGGCTATAAAAGAAGGGATAAGTAAGTTTAAATCCATGATTGGAAATTTTTTAACCCACGGCGTTGAACTGTTTCCAAATGCATTGATTGTCTTTTTGATTTAATGAAAGCTTCGGCGGCTCTGGATGCCATCCCCTTCTTTATAAGATAGGCGGCGACCAATGTCGGTGCTCGTCCATGGCCGTTTTTGCAGTGAACATAAATTTTGCGTTTGAGCCCAACGAGCTTTTCTATAACCGCGACGCCGAATGAAAGTTGATCCGGTTTTGGCGCGCGGTGGTTTTTAACCGGAATCCAGGTATAAAATTCCACTCCGAACGGCTGGTCAAGTCGGATTTCTTCAAGCGAAATATCGGCGGTAATGCCCTTTTTAAGCAGTTTCTCGCTAAAATGCATAGCGCAACACTGATTAGTGCCGATATAGATGCCGTCTAAAATGTAATTATAGTCAAGCTTTGAATGTTTATGCGTTTTCATAATTTCCGATTCGCTCTTCATGATTCAAACAATTTTTGTACTCGTTGCCTAATCTCTGTAATTTCCATGGGCCCCCTTTTATGATTAACTATATTACTGTCTTTATCAACAAAAATCGTCTCCGGCATGGAAAATCCGCCGATGGTCTGATAAAAAGAATCCTTTGAATCAAGGAGGAATACTAAATCGCCGGTAATGCCGTTTTGATCGGTAAATTTTTTAGCTGTTTCAAGCGACTCGGCTCGGTCAATGGCGATAAAAACAACCCGTTCGCCAAACTCTTGTTGAACAATTCCAAAATCTTTAAGCTCCTTGACGCAGAACGGACACCAGACGGCCCAAGAATTAATAACCATGGGCTTCCCGGCAAAATCGGCAAAAGTAATGGTTCTGCCTTGGTAATCAGTAAAACTTAAATCAGGAAGATGAATATTCATTGTATCAACTACTCCGCCTGGCGTGTCTGGTGAACCCGATAAAACAAGCCAGGATAAAATCCCGATTGCGATCAAACCGCCGATTATAGAAACAGATTTAGGCATGTTAATGACAGCGTAACCCGTTACTGACCGGTGGCCTTAATTGCTTCTTCAATCATTTCCATCGGAGGATAATCGTAAAATTTTCCCTTCCAAAATACCGGCCGGCAGCCGCTCGCGTGGAAATTCGTTACCGCGCCAGCCATCAAGTCAATATCCTTGCCGTTTAACATGAGTTGCGGCGAGCCGGCAAAGTGATAGTTTTTCGCCTCTTCGTCGTCATTTACCAAAATCTCTTTGATTTCAGCATCCAACTGCTTCTCTCGGATGAAACTTTCAAGACGTCTTTTAAGGATCAGCCAAAAATTGCATTCTCTGTTATGAAAGATAATAAAGCTGTATTTCATGAATTTATTTAATCCCTATTTGCAGCCGCAATCGCAGCCGCCTTCATTTTTATGTCCATGGCCGCAGTCGTCGCTTTGCTCACCGTGATGTTCTCCGTGCGTATATTCTTTATGCCTGTCGCAGGGGCACGCACAAGCCAAACAAACATTGCCTCCCTGTTTTTTCTTTTCTTCAAACATATTCTAATTATATTAGAATTCATTTCCCGACCTTTGATCTACCGCTAAATTTCTATGAACTAATTAATGATTTAACGTCGGCTTCACTGATATCGCCCGGGATCTCGCGCGCTAGATTGCCGTCTTTATCAATAAGAAAATGAGTGTTGGTATAGCGTATGCCGTAAATACGGCTTGCTTCTCCGCCGGGATCCAGGACAATCGGAAAGGAAATATCCCTTGAGGCGATAAACTTCTCAACTGTCCGCTCACTCTCTTGAAGGTTGATGCCGATTACCTCAACTTGATCTTTATATTTCTCATAAAAGCGGTTCAGGTTGGGCATGTCTCTCCGGCAGTTTGGACACCAAGAGGCCCAAAAATCCAGGACCACCGGTTTTTTACCCCTATAATCGCTCAAGGAAATTATTCCGCCTCCTAAGCGCTCTAAAGAAAAATTTGGAGCGCCTATTGGTTCAAGGGCCGCCCCAAGATACGCTTGCGGCCCGCTAGCCGAACCGGGTCCTGATCCCGAAGTAAACCCCAATAAAACTACGAGTAAAAACGATCCGCCTATAATTCCAATGATGGCAAAAATTTTTTTCATGATTTATTTATAAAGTTCTGTTTCTGGATGAACAGCCGACCAGCTAAACCAAAATGAAGAAAAAGGATTAATTCTTTCTTCCGTACCATCGGGTAATTTCTTAAATATCCTTACCACATCCAATCCCTTGTCGTGCCTTAAAATAACGGTCTGGCCCTGAAAAATATCCTGAACTTCGCCTTTGTCTTTAACGCTCTCTATCCGATAGGCCTTGACTTTGCCGTCAACCACAATACCAAAAATAAAATCATCCGGCGCTAATCGTTTGTCCCCGCCCCCGGCTAAAGAGATGGCAAAGTCAGGGGCCGAGAAATAATCGCCGTAGGGGCTCGAGCCATAGAATCGGATGGCGCCGGTTTCCTTTGAGAGGACCTCGCCGTCCGGAAAGTTACGCTTCCAGTCGCCGTACCGGACCTGATCGGAGGGCAAAACCTTAAGCTGTGTTCCGGTGAGTTCACCCGCAATCGCCTCGCCTAAAATTTGAGACCATAAGCTATCGGTTTTCCGGTCATACATCACCAGATTGGAATTCCAAAGTTTACCGGAAGTCCCGAACCCCACCCACTCGCCTTGAACCACTGGATCAAAAACATAACCGGCAAGGCATAAAGGACAATAGGTAACCAAAATCAGATCCCCGCTTATTTGATCATTAACTATCTCGTGCCAGACTAAAATTTGATAGGGATAAAAGCGATGGGTTGAGCCGCGGGAAAAAGCGACTCCCGGCTCATTATCATTCAACCATTCGTTGGCTTGGAGAATGGAAATGAATTTCGGCTCATCAATTGAAGGGATACCGTCTTTGGGCGGCCCGCCGGAGATGATTTCTTCCAACGGCACGTTGTGTTTTACGCCTTCGGTAATCATTATTTGTTTAGTAACTACCTTGTCGCCGTCATTGCCCTTGTCATTGTCATTAGTCATTGTTAACGTCTCAACCTTGATCTCTCCGCCCCTCGAAAGATTAAAACTTGTGGTGAGCCCGTCGAATCCATCATTGCGAAAAAATCTCTGCCCTATGACAAAAACGAAAACTGCTGTTAATATGCCGGTTAAAATAAGTTTACCCCGCATAGCGCTCCCAAACCACGATTTGACCGTCAACATCAATTACCGGCACGCTAATTGGCCGGATTTTTTAATCATCTCTTCGCGCGCCGCGTCATTCGACATCACGTCCCTTTCCTCATAGACGACATTGTTCTTTTTAAAGAACTCTTTGGTCATCTTGCAGAAAACGCAAGTAAGAGTTGTATAGATAGTAACCTTAGGCATAAAAATGTATTTCTAATTTCTAATTTCTAATTTATTTTCTAAGAAAATCTTAGTTATGGCTTTAACAATTGGATTAGCGGTCTTAACCTCGTAACAGATCATTTTACCGTGCCGGATTCTTTCCACCAGACCGACCATTTCTAAAATTTTAAGCTGGTGGGAGGCGGCGGCTATGGAAAGATTGCAGATTTGCGCGATGTCAGTAACGCACAGGTCGCGGCTGCGGCACAGTATCTCAAAAATACAAAAACGGGTGGGATCGCTCAGAGCCCCAAAAATCATAGGCCAACGCTTGGCCTTAATTTCCCGGCTTAAAATCTTAAATCGCTTAATTTGCGGGGCATTTAACATGTTTCCGTCATATATAACGAATTATAACATTAAAACGTTTCAACAACTGTTTAAATGATATTTCAAGAAAAAAGCGCCGTCAAGACGCCTCTGTGGATAACACTATAGTGTCCCCGCCAGGAATCGGACCCGGATCTTGAGGTTCGAAGCCTCACGTGATATCCATTTCACCACGGGGACGAAAAAACAAATTTCTACCACTATACCCCGCCTATTGACTTTTTGCCAGCCATCTGCTAAACTCAATGAAAGTCAAATAAATCAAGGCCTAATTCATTACCCCGGAAACGGGGTTTTTGGTTAGCCGAAAACACTATGGAAAACCTGCTAAAATGGTGCAAACGTTTTGAACGTCGCTTGAAGCGGCTTTTAAAATACCGCATGACTAAAAGAGTTCTTGCCGTAACTATAATCGGCGTCGTAAATGTCTTCAATTTGGCGATCGCGGCCGCGCCGGTTGAACCGCCAGGCCCAAACCAGGAAGCGCTGACTCAGTTAAGCGCCCTTAAATCCGAAACCGCCATTGAATCCCCTTATGAGACGATAACCGCCGATATCACCGCTTATTCTTCTACGTCGGACCAGACTGACGACACTCCGTTCGTTACCGCTTCTAACAGCAGGGCGCGCGATGGAGTCGTTGCCGCGAACTTTCTTAAGTTCGGAACTAAATTAAAGATCCCGGAACTTTTCGGCGAAAAGGTGTTTAAAGTGGAAGACCGCATGCATTCCAGATTTGAAGATAGAATAGACGTTTGGTTCCCCAACCGAGCCGCCGCGGAAAAATTCGGCATCAAGCGCGGTGTAAAAATCATAATTTTTTGAAGAAAACGGCCGCTCAAGTGAGCGGCTTTCGCGTGTAACGGCTCTAGTCGCAGCCGAGGAGGCAAGTCGGGCACTTCACTGTGACGCGCGCGTTTCCGGTGCCAGGAACGAATCCGCCGTCCTCCCCGACCTCGGCGCCGATCAGCACCGGGACGTTTTCGCTCCCCGGATGCCCGTCGTCGCCGCAGAGCGCCTGAAGATTCTCCAAACTCCCCTCCAGCTCCCGGACTTCCTGCCTGCACGCTTCTATTGTACAGCGCAAATCGGCAGCTCGCTTGGCAACTTCCGCCCTGTCCAAGTTCCCCTCCTAGATAAAGAGTTGAGATTGCCGGCCAAAGCCCGGCTTGCTATTACTTTTATAGCATACCGAATGAATTACGTCAAAAAATCATGCGGGTTCTGCTCGCGCGAGGCATTGACTTTTCCTACGTGGTGCTCGGGGGGAGGGTCGAACTCCCACGAGATGTTACTCTCACTAGGGCTTAAGCCCAGCGCGTCTGCCAGTTCCGCCACCCGAGCTCGGAGGTGCCGGGCGGAATCGAACCGCCGAATCGCAGTTTTGCAGACTGCTCCCTTAGCCACTTGGGTACGGCACCACAATATTAATTTAATCCTACAACTCTAGTTCCTAGTTCCTAGTCCCTAGTTCCTAGTTTATTATTATCCTCCAAAAGCGCTTTTTCAATACGTGCGGCGTTTTCCGGCCCGCGATCAAGTTCAAAAACGATCTTCGGCATCGGCTTAATATGAATCTGTTCTATGAGCAAGTGTTCCAAATAAGGAGCTCGCCTGCCCAAAAGATTGAGCGTTTCAGCCGCTTTTTCCGAAGGGAAAACCGTAACCATTACCCGCGCCTCTTCCAATTTTTTCCGCACATTAACGCCGGTAATGGTAATCAAAGCGCCGGGGAGCTCAATCTCCCTTTCCAGAATCCAGCCCATCCTTTCTTGTATCAAGCTACTTACCCGTTGGGCGCGCAAAAATGGCATTGTTTCTGAATTAACGAATAATGATATGGTCGCCCGCCTTGATGGCGGTCTCCGAATCCGCCAATAGGCCGCCTTCTATCCCCGTCTCAAGCCGGGGAATGTCTTTTTTGCCCGTCTGAAGATTTATTATTTTCCCGGTTCCGATCAAAGATTCTCTGCGTTTAATCTCAAATGAAGAATTATTATCAATCGCGCCGGCAATCACCTTGCCGCCGACAATCTGCTGGTTAGTCCCCTTTTTGCCGAAAACCGCGAGTACTTCCAACTCTCCTTTCACAACATCACGAGCCAGATGCTTGAATTCTTCCTCAAGGGCCTTTACAAGATCATAAACAATCTCCGAAATCACCACTTTTATTTTATGGATGCGTGCGAGATTCTCCGCCGCTTTCGTGGGTTCGACGCGGAAACCTATTATAATCGCCTCGGTCGCGATCGCGCTCTTCACGTCGCCGTCCGTGATTTCGCCCACCGATTGGTCAATTATGGCGAGTTTGACCTCCTGCGGCTTAGGCAGATTTTTTACAACTTCAGAAAGCGCTTCAAGAGAGCCGGAAACATCGGCTTTTAAAATTAGATTGACCGCCCGCGCGCCCTCGCTGATTTTATTGGCGACCGTCCGCGGATTGACGCTGGCGCTGACGGCCGTTTGCGACTGCTGAATTCCGACAAAAAATTCCTCCCCCGCCTCCGGCAAGCCGTCAAATCCCATGACGCGCGCCGGCTCCGATGGTAATATCTCCTTCACGCGCTTGCCTAAAAAATTTTCCAATCCTTTTACTTTGCCGGAGGCGGAACCGGCCGTTATCGGATCGCTGATTTTAAGCGTGCCTTCTTTGATAATCACGGTTGCCGTAATGCCGCGCCTGCTGTCTTTTTTGGATTCCAGAATCACGCCCCGCGCGGCTCCCTCTGGCTTATAAGACAAATCTTCCAGTTCCGACACAAGCAAAATTAAGTCCAAAAGTTCGTTTACTCCCTTGCCCGTCTTTGCTGAAATGGCCTGATGGCTCACGTTGCCTCCGTACCCCTCAAGTAAAACATTTTCTGCCGTAAGTTCGTTCTTTACCTTATTTATATCCACGCCTTCCCTGTCAATCTTATTGATTGCCACCACAAACGGGATTTTTGCCTCTTGAATTATTTTTATTGACTCCTTGGTTTGAGGCTGGACGCCATCGTCTGCGGCAACGACAAGGATAGCTATGTCCGCTACCTTCACCCCGCGCCAGCCCATATTAGAAAACGCCTCATGACCGGGCGTATCTATAAAGGTTATTTTTTTGCCGTTATGGTCTATCTGGTAAGCCCCGATGGACTGAGTGATTCCGCCCGCCTCGCCCCTGGCCACGTTTGACTTCCTTATGTAGTCCAAAAGCGTGGTCTTGCCATGATCAACGTGCCCCAAAACAACCACCACCGGCGGCCGCTTTAGAATTGTGCTTTTTTCCTTCAACGCAGTCATAAATCGGTTTCTAAAAAATAGCAGAAAAGGTTGATAAAAACAACATTAACGCTTATAATGCAAGGACGTTTTGGAGAAGTGCCCCGAACGGTAAGGGAGCGGTTTGCTAAACCGTAGCCGTGTAAAAAGCGGTTTGTGGGTTCGACTCCCACCTTCTCCGCCAGTTAGGAAATGAAGTCATTGGCTCGCCCGCTATACAAGACGAACATATAAAA
>CAYJCQ010000023.1:0-8497 GCA_964368725.1 uncultured Candidatus Saccharibacteria bacterium | reverse complement strand
GGTTGAGGGTATTGAGCGCACGCGCCGCGGGGAAGTGCGTATAGAGCCGGTTTATGATGGCGAATTCGGAAAGATCAGGATTTTCAGCGCCGCCGACCGCGAAAAGATAGAACAGCAAAAGAGCTTGTTCTGATAGTATACCAGGTAGTAGAAACTCGACTGGCGCCGCAGGCGCAAACCGATAATAGTCGAGTTTTCACTACCTGGTATAATTGGAATAATGAACTTTTCGCTCACGTATTTGATTAACCGATTTTTCTACCGCGTTTTTGATTTTCTGCGCGACTGGTATGTCGGCGGTTTTCTAGCGGTGGGCGGAGCGATGATCGGTTTTTTGGGGACGCTCGACGAATTTTTTGCCTGGAAAATAACCCTTAGGAACATCCTTGAACCGCTTTATCAGGATCATACGATTATCGGCCACGCGTTGGGCTTTACCTTGCGTTCGGCGCGGCTTTTCGCGGGAACGTTCGTTTATGCTTTTGTTTTTCTGGTCGCGGCGGTCGTTTATTTCGCGTGGGCGGCGATTCCGGTGATCATCATATATAAAGGATTTTTATAAAACTCCATGCCGGCATCATCGATTGAATTTTATTACGACGAGCCGCGCCTTAAAATGACGGCCGCCGGGCGTACGCTGATCCGCGTTGTATCAAGCGCATCATACGGGCTTATAACAGCCGCCGCGGGCACACTCACGCTTTCTGACGTTCGTGGTTTGCGTTCAACCGGATTCATTCTGATACTTTTTCTTTTAAGCCGGCTTCTTAAACTGGGCAAGCCGGAACTTGATCTGCAGAGAATCAGAAGCGGCCGCGTAAATATCGCGAAGTGCTTTACGCCATCAAGTTACCGCCTGTTTGAAGTCGCATTTGACCGTTCCGGCCCGGCGCCAGGGGATTTTTTCATGAATCTTTTTAAGGCGCTGCTTGCGCGGCAGGAAGTCAAGGAAGCGATCCAGCGTATGGATGTTTCCGGTGAAGAATTTTCCGCCGCTGCGGATAAAGCATCAGCCGGGGGCACGAACGCTTCGGAGCCGGCCGGCAAAGACGTTTTAATCAAGGAAGTTGCTTTCCTGGCCGGAGAAGCGTTTTCCTACGCTTTTAGAAATCAAGCCGATTCAATCGGCTCGTTGGATATTTTCGCGGCGCTCGCGAAAGTAAAAGATCCGAGGATAGTAAAAATTTTTCAAAAGTTCAGCATAGCGGCCGACGACTTTGATCATGCCCTGATTATCGGGCGCTTCCGCCGCGCGTTTTTCCGCCGCCGAAGCTTGCCGGCGCATAAAAAGCGCCACCGGATCATGAATCGCGCCTGGACCGCCCGGCCCACGCCCGTCCTAGATCGTTTTAGCGAGGATTTAACCGATGCCGCGCGCGGCGGATCAATCGGATTCATGCTTGGGCACGAGCGCGAGTACGATCAGCTTATTGACGTTCTATCAAGGCCCGGCAGCCCGAACGCCGTTTTAGTCGGCGAGCCGTCTTCGGGAAAGACGACCATAGTGGAGCACTTGGCTTTTGAGATCGCGAGAGACAAGGCGCCCCAGCCGCTTTTTGACCGGCGGCTGGTCAAGCTTTCTTTGGGCGCGCTTGCCGCCGGCGCCGCCGAAGGCGAGCTTGAAGCAAGGGTAAGGAAAATTCTGGACGAAATCGCGCGCGCCGGCAACATCATCCTTTACATTCCAGATATTCATAATTTGGTGAAATCCGGCGGCCCGCTCCGGATGAGCGCGGCTGATATTTTGATCCCGGCAATCAAAGGAGCGGTGTTTTCGGTCATCGGTTCAACCTATCCGCGCGAATATAAGCAGTATATTGAATCGGAGAGCGAATTTTCCAGCTCTTTTGAGGTCGTTCGCGTAAACGAGGTGAGCGACGGCGATGCTTTGAGGATATTAATGTATGAAATTCCGGCGCTGGAATCTAAATATAAAATAATAGTAAGCTTTAAGGCGGTGAAGCGGGCGGTTGAATTCGCGCGCAAGTATTTAAGGGCAAAGCGCCTGCCGGCCTCCGCGCGCGAACTCCTTTCCGAGGCGGTCGCGGACGCGGTTCAAAAAAACAAAAAAATTCTTGCCGAGGCGGATGTGATTGCGATTGCCGAACGGCGCGTAAACATCCCCATCCATGCCGGGGAGGAAGATGAGGCAAAGAAACTTCTTGATCTTGAATCGGTAATTCATAAGAAATTAATTGATCAAGAGGAGGCGGTTTCCGCCGTCGCGCGGGCCATGCGCGAATATCGGAGTGGGCTCTCCAGAAAAGGAGGGCCAATCGCGAGCTTTCTTTTTGTGGGTCCCACCGGCGTTGGCAAGACAGAGCTTGCAAAACTCGTAACCGAAATTCAATTTGGCGACAAGGCGTTTATGCTCCGGTTTGACATGTCCGAATATCAGGACAAGCAGAGTTTTTTCCGTTTTATCGGATCTCCGGACGGCAGTGTGCGCGGCGCCTTGACCGACGCCGTGCTGGAAAAGCCGTATTCCCTCGTCCTGCTTGATGAGTTTGAAAAGGCGTATCCGGATATCTTGAATCTTTTCCTCCAGGTTTTTGACGACGGCCGACTGACCGACAATCTCGGCCGCACTGTTGATTTTACCAATACCATTCTAATCGCCACCTCAAACGCGCATTCCGAATTAATTAAAGGAGAGATTGAAAAGAAAACGCCGGTTCCGGAAATAGCGGAACAGCTTAAGCGAAAATTAACCGATTTCTTCAGAGCGGAACTTTTGAACCGTTTTTCTTCCATTATCGTATTCAAACCGCTCTCACCGGAGCACATTCTGGAGGTAACGCGGCTCGCGTTGGGCGAGCTCTCCGAGCTCCTGCGCGACAATCAGGGCATAGAGCTGAATTTTGACGAATCGGTCGTACGCGAAATCGCGCGGCTCGGCTATGATCCGGTTTTCGGCGCCCGTCCCTTAAGAAAGGTAATTTCTGATAGAATTAGGGCGGTGCTTGCCGAGAAAATTTTAAGGAAGGAAATTGAGCGCGGCAGCATTGTGACGGTTCATCGCGAAGGAGAAGAGCTTAAGTTTCGTGTATAATAAAACCATGAGAATAAAAATAGACGTCAGCGTTAAAGTGAGCAACATCGTGCGCTTTTTTATCATGACGGACGTGGTGCTTCTTGCGGGATGGGGGTTAGTTGCGCCGGTGTTTGCGGTTTTTATTCTTGAACAGATAGCTGATTCGACGCTTGTGACCATCGGAATTTCAAGCGCCATTTTTTGGCTGGTGAAATCGTTTCTCCAGATACCGATCGCGAATTTTCTTGATAAGAGGCGTGACGAGCGTCTTAGTTTTTATGTTTTAATAGTCGGACTTGTTCTGGTCGCTCTCGCTGCTTTTTCATTCACTTTTATCGAGGACATATGGCAGCTTTATTTGGTGCAACTTTTGCACGCAGTTGCGATGTCGCTTTATATTCCTTCGTGGTCGGGTATGTTTTCAAGACATTTGGATAAAGAGCATTATTCGCTTGACTGGTCGTTAGATTCAACCGCGATCGGCATATCCGCCGGCGTAACCGGCGCCTTGGGCGGCATTTTGGCAAAAGCTTTTGGTTTTAATATTAATTTTGTTATAGCCGGCATTGCTTCCCTACTTGCGATTTTCACCGTACTTTCGGTGCCGCAACTTATTTTTCCTGGCAAAGCGCAGGATATGCCTACTCCGATTAAAGACCATTCGCCCCGTTAGTAAGTTTGCCTGCTGGCGTTTGTCGCTTATCGTGCTGGACGCTTAGCGATTTGCGCTTGACGCTTTGCCATGATGACCAATAAAGAGATCGCCCGCATCCTCTTTGAGATCGGCGAATATCTGGAGATGCAGGACGTGCCTTTTAAGCCCCGCGCCTATGCGAGGGTCGCGGAGGCCGTTGACTCGCTTCAGGAAGAAGTCGGGGATATTTACGCGCGCGGCGGCCTGAAAGCACTCATGGAAATTCCCGGCGTGGGCGTCTCAATAGCCGAGCACATTGAAGAGCTGATCAAGACCGGAAGATTGAAATACTACGAGGATTTAAAAAAGAAAACGCCGGTTGATCTCTCTACGCTCACTCGCGTTGAGGGTCTGGGGCCGAGAAAAATCAGGGCACTCTACGAAAAATTAAAGATAAAAAATCTCGCTGATTTGGAAAAAGCAGCCAAAGCCGGGAAAATCGGCAAACTTGACGGGTTTGGCGCGAAAAGCGAAGAAAATATTTTAAAAGGCATTGAATTCGTGAAGTCCTCCGGCGGCAGGTTTGTTCTCGGGTTTGTTACGCCAGAGGTACGCGCCATAGAAGAACGGCTGAAAAAGTTGAACGGCGTCGAGCGGGTTGATATTGTCGGTTCGTTTCGGCGCCGGAGAGAAACCATCGGCGATATTGACGTTTTGATTATTTCTTCAAAGCCCGGTCCGGTGATGGACTATTTCGTGAATATGCCTGAAGTGGTACGGGTTTTTGCAAAAGGCGAGACAAAATCAATGGTGCATTTGAAAAATGGGATGGACGCCGATTTGCGCGTTGTACCGCGGGAATCTTACGGCGCCGCGCTTAATTATTTTACCGGCTCAAAAGATCACAATATCGCGCTGCGGGAACTGGCGATTAAAAAGGGGTGGAAGCTCAACGAGTACGGACTCTATCGGCAAATGGCAAATGGCCTAGCCTCGACTCGCCGAGGCGAGGCGGGCAAATGGCAAATAGTTGCTGGGAAAACTGAGGAGGAAATTTATAAGAAGCTGGGACTAGATTATATCGAGCCGGAGTTGCGGGAGATGACCGGTGAGATTGAAGCCGCGCGACAGAGCAAACTTCCCGGATTGATCGGCTATAAGGATCTCAAGGGCGATTTGCAGACGCAGACGAGCTGGACTGACGGAGGAAACACGATTGAGGAGATGGCAGAGGCGGCGATTAAGCACGGGCTTGAATATATCGCCATCACTGATCATACTAAGCGGCTCGCGATGACGCACGGACTTGATAGCCGGCGGATTGTCCAGCAGATGAAAGAAATAGATAAAATAAACTTAAAACTTAAAACTAAAAACTTAAAACTCCGCGTATTGAAAGGGACAGAATGCGATATTTTGAAGGACGGAACATTGGACTTGTCGGATGAAGTTCTGAAACAACTGGATGTAGTGGGCGTTTCGGTGCACTCAAATTTTAATCTTCCGCGCGAGGAGCAGACAAAACGCATTGTAAAAGCAATGAAAAATCCGCACGCAGACATCCTTTTCCATCCCACGGGACGAATGATTCAGAGACGCGAGCCCTATGATGTTGATATGGAAGAGATTATCCGAGTCGCCAAAGAAACCGGTACGGTTTTGGAAATTGACGCCTACCCGGATCGTCTTGATCTTAAAGACGAATATATTCGGAAGTGCGTGAAAGTTGGAGTAAAGATGTCTATTGACTCGGACGCGCATTCAATCCAACATTTCTCTGTTTTGGAATTCGGCATCGCGCAGGCGAGGCGCGGTTGGTGTGAAAAAAAGGATATTATTAATGCGTGGCCGGTTGGGAAAACGAAAACTCTGCTCAAATGAACCTTAGCCGGCGATTATTGATTTTAGCAATAAATTCCATTATTATTGCTTTATATGGCAAAGCAACAGTTTAAAATAATCGTGGAACAGGACAAAGACGGTTATTTTGTCGCATCGGCTCCGGCCTTGCCCGGCTGTCATACTCAAGCCAAGACGTTTGGAGAACTCAAAAGGCGCGTTAAAGAAGCAATCTCTTTGTGTTTGGAAGAGGCAAAAGCGAACCCGCGATACCGTCCGAATTAAATAACCTTTTTATGCAGCGTATCATCTCCGCCGGCATTATTATTTTCCGGCGCACCAAGGAAGGTATAAAATTCCTGATTTTGTACCACGGCAGGAATTATTGGAATTTCGCCAAGGGCAAGGTTGAATCGGAGGAGAAAAGCTGGCAGGCGGCTCTGCGGGAAGTGCGTGAGGAAACCGGCTTGAAGTCCACAGAACTGCGTTTTGTCGGCGGCTTTAAGACCTACGACCGATTTGTGTATCAGCGCGGTAAAGACAAGGTGTTTAAGCTCGTAATCCTGTATTTGGCGGAAACAAAGCAGGACAGGATTACCGTGTCACACGAGCATGAGGGCTACGGCTGGTTTACATACAGCGAGGCGCGGAAGATACTTTCGAAATACCGCGATTCGGTTAGAATATTAGATACGGCCCATGACTATCTTCGCAAAGCGGGTCTACGGCATAGTGGCCCGCATCCCGCGCGGCCAAACCTTAACCTACAAGCAAGTCGCTCGGCTGGCAGGCAGGCCGCGGGCCTACCGGGCGGTGGGCAACATTCTTAATAAAAACAGGGATATGAAGAAAGTTTCTTGTCACCGAGTAGTGCGTTCAGATGGGAGTACGGGTGGCTACGCCCTGGGAGTAGGAAGAAAGAAAATGCTTTTGAAGCGCGAAGGCGCTATCTAACCATCAAAACTATCTTTTTGAAGACATCCGGGTTGTTGACCGCGAGATCAGCCAGGATTTTTCTGTCCAGGCCGATATTTTTTTTCTTCAAGCCGGCGATAAACCTGCTGTAGTTCATGCCTTCGGCGCGCACGGCCGCGTTGATTTTTACTTGCCAGAGCGCCCGGAAAACGCGTTTCTTTTCTTTCCGTCCGCGGAAAGCGTTTGTCCAGGCGTGAAGCAGGGCCTCCTTGGCGGCGCGCTCTTTTGACTTCCTGCTCCAGCGGAAGCCCTTGGTGTATTTTAGAATTCTTTCGCGCTTGCGGTGCGCGACCACCCCTCGTTTTACGCGTGTCATGTTATTTCATCATCGAATAACGAATCAATTACGAATTTTCGAATCACACTATCGGCATTCGCAAATTCGAAAAAGATTCGCTATTCGTTGATAGTTTATAGATATTTCTTAATCATTCTCATATCCGATGCATGAAAATTGAGCGTCTTGCGCATTTGCTGTTTGGCCTGGCCGGTCTTTTTGGAACGCGAATGGCCGATGCCCATGGGCCGGCGCAGGATTTTTCCGGTTTTGGTGATTTTGATCCTGTCGGAGAAGCTATGTTTCATGTTAATTATCAACGAATAACGAATCCCGTACGAATGTACGAATTCTACATAAAGCAAAGATTATTCGCAAATTCGAAAAAGATTCGTTATTCGCTGATAAAATTATTTTTTCGTTATCTGTAGCGTGAACCCCCTCATTCCCCACCGTGGTTCGGTCGCGCTGCAATCAACCGTAACTGTTTTTAAAAAGTCGTAGAGTTTTTGTTTTGCCCAATCCTTGTTTGCTTTTTCCCTGCCACGCAATACCATTACGACCGCTACCGGATGTCCTTCGTTCAGGAATTCCTCAATCTTTTTGCGCTTGAGTTCCAGGTCGTTCGCGGCCGTCTTTACTCTGATCTGAACCTGCTTCATTTCCTGCCCTTTTTGGCTGGCCCGCTCTTTCTTGAATCTTTTCCCCGCTTCGTACCGGAACTTGTCAAAATTCATTATCCGGGCAACCGGCGGCTTTGCAGTGGGAGCGATTTCTATCAAATCAAGGCCTTTCTCTTGCGAGAGCGCGAGCGCCTGCTCGCGGGTTATGGCGCCGAGATTTTTGCCCGTTTCGTCAATTACCCGCAGTTCAGGAGCGGTTATTTGCTGATTTATTCTTGGGTTTATGTTCAACAAGGTTTGGAATTTTGAGTATAGAATAGCAGATGGCAAATTGCAAATAGCGGGGTTATTGATTTTGTAACAGAAATTTTTGGCGCGTCTCAAATTTCTTAACAAAATCTAATAAAACCCGCCGCGGCTGTGTGACCGGGCGGGTAACGTGAAGACGACGGGGATCGCTAGAAGGGGATGGTGGGATCATCTTCTGTGTGCAAAATTGGCTTTCGATCGAGCTTACCGGACGGCTCTTGAGGAATTTCTACGTTTGGAACGTAGACTCCGCACGCCCCGCACCCGGCTTGGACACCGCGGAGAAAGGCGCGGAGTTCGGCTTCAGAGCCAAGGCCTTCTTCGGCGCAATAGAATTCATCGAGGTCTGCATAGGATTGGTTAGCCACTTGGACGCTGAATACATCGAGTTTGTGATCTGAATCCGTCACTAGGGTTGTCCAGGGAGTTGCCCAACGTTTGATAATGATAGTCGGAGCTTCGAGTTCGGGCATACTGACCTCCCTACCTATTATCGTTGCACAAAAAAGCGCAAGGATATGAAATATTCCGAACCTTGTATTCGTCAAGAGGAATTGGATAAACAGCTTTCCTCTTTGCTTCAAAAATTTTCTTTGAGACCGGATTGGGCGGCAGGATTACGGAAGATGTTGGAAAAGGATAAAACAGAAGCCGCCCAATCCTCCATCGCTTTTGTTCAAGAATCAGGAGAGAAAATCAAAACCCTAACGTTAAAACTCCAGCGACTTCTGGACGGATATTTAGAACAGGATATTGAACGTGAAGTATACCGTTAGATCGGAAGAGCGTCGTGTAGGGAAAGAGTG
>CAYJCQ010000022.1:0-8894 GCA_964368725.1 uncultured Candidatus Saccharibacteria bacterium | reverse complement strand
CCGTCAACCCTAATCGCGCCGAACCAGCAGCAAGAGGTAAACTTACCGCCATATCTGATGGTCGCATAATCAAAAACCCCCATCGCTCCCGAATAAAAATATATTCCATTGTAGTCACTGGCGGCTGGATAGGTAGCGTTACCGTCTCCGTTGGTGTCGCCGCCAACGGAATCATCCTTTAATGATGTGAAGTAAATTTTATTGGAGCTCGTGCCTTGAGCGTTAATTATTCCATAATTAGAAATAGAGGTACTCGGATTAAACTTCACAATCGCGCCCGGATTGATAGTCAAGGTTACGCCGGGATTAACGGTTATTGAACTTTGGATCACGTAAACATTTCCCGATGCCCAAACGGTGTTTTGGGAAATGGTGCCGGAGACGTAGATCACATAAGGAATATAAGGAGATAGAGACGGCGGATCTGTTGTCCAAATAAAACTATTGCTTCCGGGGGGCGGCGCATAAGGATCCACCGACACATTATTAACTCTGCTCTCGAAATGAACGTGGTCGCCGGTTGACCAACCAGAATTATTTTCTTTCGCTAAGATATCACCTCTTACTAAATTTGAGTAAGTTATAACTTTCGGCGTTAAGGTATTCTTTTTAAGATGAGCATAGAGAGTAATAAGATTGTTGCCTTGCACTATATTCCCGTGATCAATCTTGACATAATTGCCATAACAGCCACACAACGGGTCGTTATCCCATCCATCTTCCCAATAAATTACATTACCAGCTTCACCGGCAACAACATCAACCGGCGGGGTCGGATCATTGGGCGTATCAAAATCAATCCCGGTATGACTCGTACTCCATCCTTGTGATATTGGATAAACCTGATCCCAAAAAGGAAGCGTTAATGGCCCATAAGCAAAAGCTGCTTTGGTATAAAACAAAAAAGTCACAGTAATTATCAAAAAATATAGTTTAATGAAACCGCTCATCTTATTCAAATTTTAAACTACTAAGGATATGCTCAACTTTCTCTATTCGTGAATCTGGATCGTTGTATGGATATATCCCAAGCCGAAAAACTTTTGAATCGCGGAAGTGATAAAACATTTGAATCTGTTTATCAGTGCCGGCGGCTAGTCGTGTTACTTTATAAAAGAGGTAATCGTTAACTTGAATTTTTTCTGATGCAATTACTTCATCAATACCGCTTGCTTCCCTGCTTATATACTCTTCTGGATCTAGAAAAACTTTCCCTTTGGGCATATCTAAGGCACTTTCTTTAAAAGTTATTCCTATCCATCTTCCGCTCTTAAAGAAATCTTTATTTGTGGCGTCGCCTTCAAGATTTTTCTCCATAAGAATCAAACTGTGATCTGGTAAATTATTTCTTGCCACCGAAAAATCTATAGGGTAAGAAAAAGAAAATTTTAAATTCTCTTCTTTGAATAAAGCAGTTCTTTCTTGAGCAGATGATATCAAAATTCCAGAGTCAGAATTAAATAATGCAGCCGCTCCTACTACCAACAGAATAAACAAGAAAATAAAATCGGCGATTTGTTTTTTGTTCAAATTAAGAAAATTTATTTTCATGTTGATACTTCGTCACTTAATTATGTTAAAACTTGCAAGAATTGTGTCGAAAACTTCTAGATAGTATTTGTCTTTCTGACTATATGATATCCCATAATCACTACTATTATGATTAAAAAAAACTCCTACATAATAATTATCTTTTATAAGTGACTCACCCGTCACCAATCCTTCAATGCGAGTAGCTGATATACCATCAACGGTTACTGTTGCTTCATAAATATCTTGCAATTTAAGAGTATTCTTAATAGCCGTAATCCTATGACCTAAATTTTGATCTGATGTCGCGGCAATAGTGATGGGAAAAACAAGATCTGTGTCACCAGCAAAAAATATCTCTTTATCATTAAAGACAATGGTGTTTTCTCTTTCTGAAAAATGCCACTCCTCCGGATATTTCAATTCAAAACCCAATTCTTCATTCCTATACTTCTTCCATTTTGAAGTATCAACGGTTGCCGGAGACGGTTCCGGATTGCCGGTTTGATTGCCGGTTTTTCCGGGATTTAATACTAAAATTCCGATGACGACTGCTATTGCCGCTATGATTATTGAGATTAATTTTTTCATTAGTTTTATTTTGATTTTTTTGTTTTTTTGACGACCGACTTTTTATTTTGTAATTTCTCTCCAATTCGCGCCTCGGGTTTCAACGGTTCTACGCCCATAAGCCCCAGCTCCTTCCGCACGCCGGGATCAAGATCGGTGGTAATCAAAGAAAGAATTCCCATCGGCTTAACCCAGCGGATTTCAGCAACTTCATGCGGTTCCATCGGCTTTTCGGCCGGCTCTTCCGAAGTAATCTTGCATAAATGATAGGCGATCCACATTTCAATCTGCGGATGCTTGCGGAGAGAAATTTGTTTGATGTGCTTTATGTCGTATCCGGTTTCGGCAAGAATCTCCCGGCGCACGCATTCTTGCCTGCTTTCGGTAAGTCTCTGCTTGCCTCCGGGAAACGCCCAAGTCAGAATCCCGCCAGCCAAACCCTCTTCCGGTTTGACTCGTCTTATCATTAAAACCTCTCCTTTACCGTTTAAAACAATGCCGAGATTTATGAATTTTGTGGCCTCTTCCATAGAAAAACCTGTTTCAACATAGTACCAAAAATCGGCTGAATTTTCAAGCGGGCTACTTTATCTATGTTTCATAAAAATCAAGCAAAAAAGGCGGCTAGCTTTGCTAAACCGCCTTACGCGACAAACGCGAGATGCTCGCGATGAGCCGCGGCAACGAACGGCAACGGACGCTTTTGGTTATGCGCCCAAGGAGGCGGCGCACTGCCGGGTCAAGATTGCTCGTTACGATATCCGCGACCCGGGAGGCGGAAACCCATTGAACCTCCCTAATTTCATCGGGCTCGGACGGCTCGCAGACCGGCTTGTCGCGCTCAAGAACCGCGAAATAATACGAAACCAGCACATTAAACTCCGGATGTCTCCGAACCGAAACCAGGCGGAGAACGCGCACCGCGTAGCCGGTCTCAACAAGGATTTCCCGGGCAGCGCAGTTTACTTTGCGCTCGCCCTTGATCACGCGGCCGCCGGGAAAAGCCCATACGAGCTTCGCTCCGCCCTCGCCGGTTTCTTCACGCCTTCTGCGGATAATGAGGATTCTTCCCCACCGATCCGCGACTACGCCGAGCGCTATGCTAGGCCTTTTACGGCCAGCCATAATATTGTCCTCCACAATAACCCAAAGGTGTAAAACCCAGTTGTCTGATTGTAAAGGTGCAAATCCAAATCCAAAATAATCCCTTGCCTTAACCAATAGAATAGAGTAACAGAACGGAAACGGCTGTCAACAAACCAAGATTTCAGCCGTCACGGAGTAAACGGTTAGAGAGGCGGGGCCGCGGCTCGCGAGACGAATCGCCTCGGAGCAGCTTATGCAATGCTAATGCCTTACCAGTATCCGATTCTCATCGCTTTTTTCACCGCCACGAGCGTATCTCCGGCAACCCTCCTGCCGCGCGCTGTACCTTTCTCTAAAATCTTCATAATTTTTTTAGGATTTTTCGCGTACTCCGCGCGCTTTTTGCGGATCGGAGCCAAAAAAGCATTGAACGCCTCTACGAGCTTTTCCTTCACCTCCACATCTCCCACCTTGCCAGCGCGGTAACGCTTTTTCAAATCTTCAACCTCTTTTTTGTTCAGATTAAAGGCGTCGTGATATGTGAAAACGGGATTGCCTTCAATGTGGCCGGGGTCGTCCGCGTGTACGCGCGCCGGGTCGGTGTACATTTTCATCACCTTAGCGCGCACGATCTCGGCCGAATCGGAAAGATTAATGGCGTTTCCCAAGGACTTTGACATTTTTTCCTTGCCGTCCGTGCCCGGAAGGCGCGGGAACTTGGAAACCAATGCCTCCGGCTCTATAAGCGTTTTCCCGTAAAGCCGGTTGAATCTGCGGACAATCTCGCGCGTCTGCTCGATCATCGGCAACTGATCCTCGCCTACCGGCACGAAATTAGCGCCAAAGGCGGTAATATCAGCGGCTTGGCTCACCGGATAAGCAAGAAAACCAACCGGAACATTTTCACCGAATTTTTTTTGTTTGATTTCGCTCTTTACGGTAGGATTTTGCCCTAAACGCCCCACCGTAACTAAGTTCATGTAAAAAACCGTGAGCTCGGCAATTTCAGGAACCTGCGACTGTATGATAATAGCGGATTTTTTCGGATCAATCCCGACAGACAAATAATCCAGCATTACTTCAAAAACGTTTTTTGAAACTTTTTCTGGTTCTTCAAAATTATCCGTTAACGCCTGGACATCGGCGATTAAAACATAGGTTTCGTATTTGTCCTGGAGTTCAACGCGATTTTTTAAAGACCCCAGATAATGGCCCAGATGTAGAGGTCCGGTTGGACGATCGCCGGTTAAAATTCTCTTCATTTTTTTAATATCTCCTTAACTCTTTCCGTTGTTTTATCTATATCATCGGTCTTATTGAAAAAATCAACCGCGCCAAGTTCTTTGGCGACCTCGGCCGCCTCCCCCTTAATCTCTTTACCCTTGAACGCCGGCCAGGGTTCTGATTGATTAGTAAGGAATGCTACTTTGATGTTTTTTGTTTCTGGATTTTCCAGAATATCGATAACCGCCTCGGTGCCGTTTTCGTTAGGCATATTGACATCCATTAAAATCAGGTCTGGTTTTAAATTTACCGCTTTTTCAATCGCTTCCTTGCCGTCATGCGCTTCGGCTACCAAAAATCCGTTGCGTTTCATTTTGGTTGAAACAATTTCAAGAAAACCCGGATCGTCGTCAACTATAAGAATAAGTGGCGAATTGCGCATAGGAAAATCACTGATATCAAGAATTTATAAACTATGACGCCAATCAAAAAGGCGCTCGCGTCATTTGCCCAAGATTAACATTATCCGCGATTACCGCGCAAGAAATTCTTTCGTTTTCTGAATTATTTCGTCAAGGTCCTGGCTTTTTAATAAATACTCGTGGGCGCCGAGTTCTTGCGCAAAGCGTTGATCGTTTCTATAAACATCTGGCTGGGGATCTCCGTAAGCGGTAAGGAGTATGATTTTAATGTTCCTGGTTGAGGCGTCTTCCCTTAATTTAAGCATGGCCGCGACTCCGTCAAGCTTGGGCATCTTCACGTCCATCATGATTATGGCGGGCAGGAATTCTTTCGCCTTGGCAATTCCGTCTTCGCCGTCATCAGCGGTCGCGACTTCAAAACCGGCGGCTTTAAATTTAATCGCCAAGACCTCCTGAAAATCCTTGCTATCGTCAACAATTAAAACTTTTGTGGCTTGAGCCATGAAATTCTTTGCGATTTCCGCCTTTATACTATAGTATACTTTAGGCAAGAGCGCTATTAACAGGCGGCTGGATATGACCAATAAAATCATAATAGAAATTCGCGCCGGGACAGGAGGCGAAGAAGCCGCTATATTCGCGGGCGATCTCGCGCGCATGTATCAGAGATATGCCGCTAACCGCGGCTGGAGCTTTGCCATTCTTGACTCAAGCGCTTCAGATCTCGGCGGCTATAAAACCCTGATCGCGGAAGTTGACGGCGACAACGCCTACGAAGATCTAAAGCAGGAATCGGGCGTCCACCGCGTACAGAGAATCCCAAAGACGGAAAAGGCCGGCAGAGTGCACACGTCAACGGCGACTGTCGCCATCCTTCCGGTCGTAGCTCCAAAGGAAGTTGAGATCAAAGAGAGCGACTTGGAGGTGACTTTTTCGCGCGCCGGAGGGCCGGGAGGGCAAAACGTAAACAAAGTAGAGACGGCAGTGCGCATATCACACAGACCGACCGGCATCGTGGTAGCGTCGCGATCGGAGAGATTCCAGCACGCCAATCGCGAACGGGCAATGGAAATACTGCGCGCCAAACTCTACGAAGCGCAGAAAGAAAAAGAATTTGGCGAACTAAGCGCGAACCGTAAAGCTCAAATCGGAACCGCCGACAGGTCGGAAAAAATCAGGACTTACAATTTCTCGCAGGACAGGATCACCGATCACCGGATCGGCAAAAGCTGGGGAAAGATTGATAGAATCATGGACGGAGATCTGGATTTAATCGTAAGGGCGTTCAAAAAGTAGAATCTAGCCATTAAGAATATCAATGTCCTCCTGAAACTGCCTGGCTCTAGTGACCACTCGGTCGCCGTAAGTCCAAAGATAAGTTCTCCAGCGCTTGCCCGCGTAATAGCGGGCCGCGGCGACGCGCTCCTGGGATACGGTCGCGCTCGCGGCTCCGGCATCCTTAAGATAAAGGGCGGTGGCTACGAACGCGTCCGCGTGCCTCCAGGGCGAGGGCGGAGCGTTGCCCGTAACCGAGGAAATGCCGCTCTTGTACAAATTCCAGGTTGAGGGTATGAACTGCGCCGGACCCATGGCGCCGCCGTAGGCGCCGTCCGAATTGGCGCAGGAAACAGTAACCGTGTCAGGCCCGATGCCCAGCTCTTTTGTCAGAGCCAAAAAAATCGGTATGTCGCGAGTCGGATGCATGGCGGTTTTGTACGAACAGCGGCCGACATTCTGGCCCAGACGCGATTCCTTATCCAAAACAGCGAGTATGAGCGCGGCGCGCACTCCGGTCGCTCCCTCGGCGAGCTTCGCGAACTGATAGGCCTGCTCAAAAGAGAGTTCGCCGCCTCCAAGAAGCTGGAAGATGCGGCTCCTGATTTGCGTGGCCGTCTTCTTCGTTTCTTTAAGAAGCTCCTTGAATTTCGTCTCCTTGCCTTTGGTCACCTGAAGCAAAGTCGCTTTTTCCTTCTTAGTGCCTTCAAGCTGGGACCTCTGCGAGTTCTGATACGATTTCAGGGCCGACGCGTCGTCGCGTTTCAGGGAAAGAACTTCTTTGCGCTCAACAAGGTCGTTCTTCAAAACCGTGATGCGATCAATGGTCTCCGACAAACTGTCCTGAACCGAGACAAGATTGTTGATGTTGCCGAAAAAATCCGAAAGGCGGGGATTGCGGAGAAGAACCTCCATCAAAGTTTCTTCGTCGCTCTCGTAGACCTGGCGCACCGCCTGCGTTAGGGCGCCTTTGTTAAAATCTATTTTCCCCTCGGTTGTTTTTATCTGGGATTCCTTCTCAATAATTTCAATGTTGAGTTTTTTAAGCTGAATCTTGGTGCTCTCAATCTGAAGATTCAGCTTGCTTACTTTGGCGTTCAAACGGCCGATCTCCGACTGCAAGGTTTTGCCCTGCGTTTGGAGATTGCCGATGGTCGTCTCGTGTTCCTCAATCTGGCGCTCCAGATCAACAAGCTCCTGTTCAAGCTCACGGCGCTCATCTTCAGGCGCCAAAGCAAGGGCAGACGCAAACGCGAAAAAAACCAAATAGCCGATTAAACCGGCTGTCATTAAGCGTTTCAAAGCCATAATACGACAATGCCTCCGGTATTTTTGGGCATTATCAGATATTATAACGAAAAAGCTATTTTTTTGCTTCCGGCTTCTCCGCCGTCTCTCCTGTTTCAGATTTTTTGGCCGCGCGTTCGGCTTTCTTTTCCTCGGTTTCAACTTTGACCGATTCAACGCTCGCTTCCAGAGCCGCTACTACTTCCTCTTCTTTCGGCTTCTCGGTTACGGTCGCGACAACGGTTTCGGCGACGACGTGCGTCTTTACACCCGACGGGAATTTCAAATCACCGACGCGTACGCTCTCGCCGATATCTTTGATTATTGTTAAATCAACTTCTATTGAATGAGGGATGCTGCCCGGCAGCGCTTCAACCTCAATTTCATGCATTGACTTAACGAGCAAGCCGCCTTTTTCTTTCACGGCCGAAGAGTCGCCCGCAAAACTCAAAGGCACTTTCACTTTAATCTTTTCATCCAGGCGCACCTGATAAAAATCAATTGACGTTATTTCGTCCGTAATAGGATCGCGAGAAACGTCGTGAATCATCGCCGGACGCATGTCGCCGCCCACAGCAATAGTAATAAGCGTGCTTTCGCCCGCTTGCTTGAAAAGCTTTTGGAAGTCCTTTACCGGCACGGAGAGATGAAGATTTTCCAGACCGTGGCCGTAGAGTTCGGCCGGAATAAAGCCCTCCCTGCGAAGCGCCTTTACTTCCTTGCCAAATTTTTCTCTCTTTTGAACTGCCAATTCCATAGAGGTACAGCGTAACAAATGGCAATAGATATTGCAAATACTGAATGGGGGCGACTATGGCTTCACCGGAGCAAGTTGCGAGAGAAGGACTTACCGCGCTCCCCTCGCTTCCCAATCAAGATGCATCTTTGGAAGCATCATCTGCGGATTCCAATCTTTTTTAAGTTTCTTGAGGTCGCTCGCGTGCTGATACTTGCCTTTTTCCGCCACATAATCCTTGCCGCGCTTCAAAGGATCAACTTCATAAAATACCATCTGGGCAATTCTTCTGCCCGCCACAAGCGGTATGGTGAAATGCTGGGAATTGTTGGTAATCTCCATTGTCCAGCGGTTGACGTAGCCGATGTCGCCCCAGCCGGCGTCTTTGCATACTTCAATAAAATTTCTGCCCAAGGAAGATCGCGCGTACATTTTTGCAACGCAGATGTCGCGGCCTCCGATGAACTCAATTGTATGACCAAGCACGGTTTCGCCCGGCCCGAGCAATATAACCCTCGCGCTTCCGGGGATATTTTTGAAAGGAATTCCGATGCGCCTCTCAACGTCAGCAACTTTTTCCGCCTGATAAGGGCCGTTCCAGATAAAACCGGTTGAATGCTCGTCATACATATTATGCATAGTGTGCCTGCCTAAGGGCCTGTTCTCTCTCCAAAACCACTCGCCCAAACTCACGTCATAGCTTGCGGTTTTCAAATTCCTATCCAAAAAAGGATCTATGACAATCGTGCCTAGATCGGAAGAGC
>CAYJCQ010000021.1:0-9073 GCA_964368725.1 uncultured Candidatus Saccharibacteria bacterium | reverse complement strand
GCGTCTGGTGGTCGCTGCGGGCGTCGCCCCCCAAGCGCGCGCAGTCGCCTGCTTAACATCAAACACAAACGGCCGCCATCCCCCTTTCGGAAAACAAAGGAAGAAATAGAACTGCAACGCTTTTATAGTATGCTCTGGAAATTAAGAAAACAAGGATTGATTGAGAAACAAAATAAACGCTGGCGCATTACGCAAAAAGGGAAGGAGCATAAAATAGCTATTCTTGCTCGCTGGAAAATTGAATTACCCTCCAGAAAATATAATCCAGAGAAATCCGAAGAATTAAAGCTGGTGATTTTTGATGTTCCGGAAAAGGAGCGAAGAAAACGCGTATGGCTTCGTTATGCATTGCTGCGGCTTGGATTCAAACGGTTGCAGAAAAGTGTCTGGGTCGGCAGGGTGAAAATTCCCGAATCGTTTTTAAAGGATTTGAATAGAATAAACCTTCTTGAATATGTTGAAATTTTCGCC
Organism: uncultured Candidatus Saccharibacteria bacterium; assembly: GCA_964368725.1. Lineage (GTDB taxonomy): Bacteria > Patescibacteriota > Minisyncoccia > UBA6257 > 1-14-0-10-40-38 > CAYJCQ01. The sequence goes on along the minus strand of CAYJCQ010000021.1, from coordinate 8,602 downwards.
ATAACAAAAACCGGTAGCCTTCGCCACGTAGAATAAATTCCAAGAACACATCGTTTTCCCCGTTTTATTTCTCTACTATTTACTAAGCTATCTGCCGATCGGCTAATAGCTTAGTAAATACAAAATAAACTACTTTTTTAAACTACTCTTTTTCAATCTATTTTTTTATCTACTCTTTCAATAATTTCGAAAACGACTGCTCGTCTAGAATTTTCACTCCAAATTGTTTCGCCTTATCGTATTTTGACCCGGGGTTTTCGCCGGTTACGAGAAAGTTTGTTTTTTTACTTACGGATTCCGACACCTCTCCGCCCATTGCCTTAATTTTTTCTTTTGCCTGTTCCCTACTCATTGATTCCATGGTGCCGGTCAAAACAAAAGTCATACCTTTGAATTTGCCGCCTGTTGCCGCGTGAAATTTTTCAATCCGCACGCCAACCTTATCCAGCTTTTCCAAAAGATTTATATTGCGCTTCTCCCGAAACCAGCCGTGAATGCTCTCCGCCACCTTGGGCCCGATATCGCGTATCCGCTGTAAATCCTCCATGGACATTTTCTTGAGAAATTCAAAGACGTCTTTCGGTCGCTCCATTTTCCATTTTCCATTAGCCATTTGCCCGGCCAAAAGACCGGCTGTCTCCTCCCCTACATGCAAAATCCCTAAACTGTAAATAAACCTCGGTAAGGCGATTTTTTTCTTGGCTTCAATCTCGGTCACAATGTTTTCCGCTGATTTTTCGCCAAAACGTTCCAAAACAGCAATGTCCCCTTTTTGCAATGTAAAAATATCCGCGGCGTCGCTCATAAGCCCTTCGTCCAGAAAGCGGTCAATGATTTTCGCGCCCAGCCCCTCAATATTAAATGCGCCGCGCGAGACAAAATGATACAACGCCTCCCTGGTACGCGCTCCGCAATTCTGATTGGAACAGCGCAAAATCACGCCGTCTTTGACTATTTTTGATCCATCAACCGGACAAAGACCTGACATATGAAACGCCTTTTCATGCCCGGTACGGAGTTCTTTTAAAACTTTGGTAACCTGCGGAATTACGTCTCCTGCTCGCGAAACAATCACCGTATCCCCTATTTTTACGCCCAATCTTCCTATCTCGTCCGCGTTGTGAAGCGAAGCATGGGTAATGGTGATGCCGCCGACTTGCACCGGCTCCAAAACCGCAACCGGAGTCAAGGCGCCGGTACGCCCAACTTGCACCTTGATGTTCACAACCTTTGTCGTCGCTTCTTTGGGGGAAAATTTATAGGCGATCGCGGCGCGAGGCGCCTTGCCCACGACGCCAGTAGAGGCAAAATCCTTGTTGTCATCCAAAATTACCACAATCCCGTCAATTTCAAACGGCAGTTTTTCCCTGTGCTTTTCCCAGTAATTTCGGAATTCAATAATTTCTTTGAGGGATGAAACTGTCTTGCAGTGAGGATTAATCTTAAAGCCCAGCTCGTGAAGTATTTCGTGTTCTTCTCCATGCTCTTTTTGTCCAAGATCTGTTACTACCGCGTACTGATACGAATCAAGCTTGCGTGAAGCGGTAATTTTCGGATCAAGTTGGCGGATGGTGCCCGCGGCCAAATTCCGAGGATTTGCGTAGGCCTTCTCATCCTTTTTCTCAAGTTCTTTATTGATGCGTTCAAATTCTTTTTTTGTGAGAAACACTTCGCCTCTAACAACTAATCGCTTCAGAATCCCTGTCTCATATTTCATGTCGCTTGTCGCTTTCAGCTTCAAAGGAATTGCTTCTACGGTCTTAAGATTTTGAGTGACGTCTTCTCCGATTACGCCGTCCCCGCGGGTTGATCCTTCCGCTAACACTCCATTCTCATACACAAGCTCAATCGCAAGGCCGTCAATTTTAAGCTCGCAATAAAACTCCGGCTTTACTTTACGCCCCAAAAAATTTTCCACGCGCGTAAACCATTCACGCACGTCGCTCTCGGAAAAGGCGTCGTTTAATGAGGTCATCGGCGACTCGTGCCTGATTTTTCTAAATCCTTTAAGCGGCTTGCCCGCCACCCTTTGCGTGGGCGAATCCGGGGTAATTAAATCCGGAAACTCCGTTTCCAAATCAAAAAGATCGCTTTTAAGGGAGTCCAAAGCCTCATCGGAAATCAAAGATTTATTCTCTACGTGATAGGCGTACCGGTACTTGTCTATCACCTCGCGCAACTTCTCTATGCGCCGACGCGCTTCTTCTTTAGACATGGAAATAAAACTAATTGCCCGTACCCTGGCCCTGGCCGACTGGCGACTTCGCGAATTTAATTTCAAAAGATCGTGCCGTTTTCCCGGAATGCCCTTTCGTGGAAATAAGCGACACATTGGTGGGAGAAGCGGTTGTGTCAAATACTCCCGGCCCCGCGTCAAATGATTCCAAAACCAATTCATAACTCGCCTCATTGCAGAATTGCGGCAGACCGGGTTGTACAGACGCCTCGCAGGCACCCGCAGGCGTTGTTTGGCTTGTCGCCGCCGGACAAAAAATCGCCGCGTCAGGATTTGTGGAACCATCATTCCAGGCATCCGGGTAATTTGGAGAGCTTGGCGGCGTTGTCGCCGAATTGCATCGGAAAACCGCGAAAAGCGCTCGCTCAATGCCCGCGTCGGCCGCAAGAAGCGCTTCGGTTGAATCGGTAACGCGCCCGACCTGGCCCAACTGGTAAGTAGTCAGAAGTCCGGCAATCGCGGTCGCGCTCAAGAATACTGCCGAAAGCATCAAAACCGTAAGCAACACCACCTGCCCCCCTCTCTTTCTTACTGCAATGTTATTTGTCATAAATTATAAGTCATGATTCACTGTTATTAGTAACTAAATATTTCTCGCGCTCACCGTAGCTTGGAGTTTAGTCTTAACGCTCTGCAGTCCGGCTTTTTTAGAGCCGATTTCAAGGACGATAAGAATGCGCGGCGGCCAGGGGCTCGTGTCATCAAAGGCCTGCAATTGGTCTACGCGGCTGAAACTTAGATTCGTTACAACGACATTGCTGCTTGTTAAAGGCACGAAAGTCGTTCCACCGTCGGAGCTGCGCTCAATTGTTTCGTCCGCCTGATTGAACCTATAAAAAACATTTTCCTGGTTTGCGTTCTGAAAACGCAGATCGGTCCCGGAAGTAATTCCGGGCGGGCAGATCGATCCCGTCGGGATGCAAAAATTCCCTCCGGTGCGTATTTCCCGAACCATTTGCTCAAGAGTTAAACTCGCGTTGTCGGTCGCTAGCAATAAATCTATCTGATTGCGCTGGGATCGCAATCCAACCAGGAAAATAGCGGCACCCACTCCTATCAGAACCACAAAAACACCCATCGCCGTCATGGTTTCAATCAAAGTAAAACCGTGAATTTGGAATTTGGAATTCCCGCCTGCGCCGATGCTTCGGCGGGCAGGTGGAATTTGGAATTTTCTCATTATGGTACTCTCCAGGGCATAAAATGATCCTGCAACTGGACGGTGAAACTGCCGCCACGGCTCTCCCAGCTCACTGCTGAAGTGACCCGATAATCAAGATTTAAAGCCGCGCCGGAATATTCCGCCGGATAATCAATGATTATCGCTCTTTTGAATTTGCTCTGCGCCCCGCCAGGGTTATAACCGTACGCACCCTTCACCGAATCAATGAGCATGAAATCAACCCCGGAACACGAGGACATAAGCGATGAGACCGCCGATTGGGTAGGTACCCAGTTTGGAGAAAACCCGCAGGATGCTCCAGTCAAACTCTCATCGTCATAATCAATCTGATAAACTTTCGGGTTGTTCAACGACGGCAGATCGGTACAGGGCGAGACAACGCAATTTGATCCTGCCCAGCCGTAAAAATCCTGACTGCCGGGATTGGATAACGCCTCGGCAAGATAGGCGTGATCAAAAAGATTCCTCGCCAATTCCATGCCTTCAAGAGCAAGATACGAAGCGATATACTGATCGGTGGTCACCCGATTCAGGCCGGTCGCGCGGGTAACGAGCGCCAAAACGCCCAGCACCCCGGCAACGGCAAGGCCCAACGCGACCAGAACCTCCAAAAGCGACTGACCTCTTTGCCGTTTCATGCGAATACCCATAATGTCTCTAAAAATTTACCTGGCCGTTCAAACCGACGCGGATGTCGGATTTTCTGGAGCCGTCGGCAAGCTCAAGCCGCACAACCGCCTCCGTAAAACTTGGAGGCATCTGAGGATCAAATCCGATTTGCGGGTCCGGCGGAATAAAAATAACGCTTAATCCCTTGTTCTGCGGAGGAGGGATGCCATCCTCGCACGGATCGCCGGGCGTCTTGACATAACTTATGCAGGAAATTTTTGCCGCCGGATCAATTGCGAATATCTCAAAGGCTTCGCTTTTGCCGCCAACGCCGCCCGGAGTATAGGCCAGGTCATTGCCACCGGACGAACAACCGGTAACGGATAAATCTCGGAAAATTATGTACTCGTTGGCGTTTGAATTAATATCCGCGTAAAAACCCCAGCCGCAAATCGTCTCCCTGGTTGAAGGCACGCCTGGATCCTGCGAGGGCTGGAATGCCTCCAGCGCGAACTCTCTCGCGCGCAGAACTGACTTCACGAGCAGTGCCTGTTCCTTAAAAAAAATCACCTGCTTTTTGCTGGAACCGCTGTAAACAATCAAAATCGTAGTCAGCACGGCGGTAATTCCGATAGTCACCGCGATTTCAATAAGAGTAAACCCCCCCACTAAACGGGCATTGCGGCGTGAGCCGCAAACGCTTAAAGGCGAACCCGGATATATTTCCCTGTTCATAACATGATTCAATAGAACGCCTTGTATCTTACGATGCCCGTTTAGTGCGGGGGTAAACCCTTTTTTCATGCGAAAAGCGTGAAATACCAATCCATTAACGCCCTACCAAAGAATATCACGATGAGTGCCCCGACCGCCATGAAAGGCCCGAAAGGAACGGCTGAACGAAGCGTCTTTTTGCCATGGAGCATAAGCATAATACTCCAGAAAGCGCCTACGATAAAAGCAAGACCGAACCCGATCGCGGCGTCAGGCCAGCCCAGAAGCAGGCCTAAGGCGCCCGCGAATTTTACGTCGCCCAGACCCATGCCCCTGCCTCTTGAAAGTATGAAAATAGCTCCGAAAAGCGCGAGTCCGAACAAAGCGGCGAGGGCGTAATTGAAAAAAATATTCTGTCTTATGTCAAACAGAAGCGCGTAGTGCCCGATGAAAGAATTGCGCGCGTCCCTGAATAAACCGGAATAGTCATAAAGAACGATTAAAGCGGCTCCGAGCGCGGCGATCAAAACGCTGGACTGATCCGGAATGATTCTCAAACGGGCGTCAATTGCGGATAAAGTTATCAAAGTAAGGGCGGCGGCAAAAAAGATTATAACTAAAAAATAGTACCACCAAGGCAGTCCACCCTCCGCGCTCTGATAAAATTGAATCTCAACTGCCCGGCCCAGAGCTCTGGGCAAAAAGGCAAAGATAAGTCCAGTTGCCGCTTCAACCAGAGGATATTGGAAAGAAAGCGATTCTTCACAATTGCGGCATTTGCCGCGCTGAAAGACAAAACTTACAAGCGGCACAAGCTCGTACCAGGATAGCCCGACACGGCACTTGGGACACCGGGATCGGCCGGATAACCGCTCAAAAGAAAAAATCCTGCCGTCCTCTTTATAGCGTAAAGTCGCGACGTTTAAAAAACTGCCGATCGCGGTTCCAAAAAGGAACATTATAATGGTTAAACTAACCGTCATAAGTGCATTCAATATTGCTTAGACAATAAGCAGAGCCGCCGCAGTTCAAGGGCGTCGGCGGATAAAGCGCGGGCACGGCGCTCATATCAATTGTACCATCCAGCTCCTGCGGATCGGAAAGCGCCCGGTGATTCGGGTTCTCAAGCGCGGCCATAATCCAATAACACTGGCCGCGGGCTGAATTGGCGCCCCCGAGCTCCGCCCGATATTCGTAATTTTTTCCGTCCAATGGATCGTTGGGCGTCTTTTTCACTCCTATTTCGGCCGCGGCAAGAATCTGCCGAAGCTCAATCCAGTTATCCGGATTCTCGGCGGCTTCCTGGCCGTTTTGAAGCCCGCCTTCACAGCTGGCATTCGCCGCGTCGTATGAGCCGGGATAAAACCCGCATTTCAAAAAGAACAGGCGGAGTGATTGCTCCACCTGCCGGAGATCCGCGATTCTGCGATCATCGCGCGCCGATTGCTTTCCCGCGCCGGGCAAAAATACCATAACCGAACCGACAATTCCGATGACCGCGATGACTACTAAAATCTCTACGAGCGTAAAGCCATCATTCAATAATCTTAACCTGGTCATATTTATTCAATCACAAACCGGCTGAATGTTTCTCATTCAGTATTATGAAAGATAGTAAAAGCGTATTAAATGCCTACGCAGTAATTATAGATATCATTAATTAGATCATCGTCACAGCTTGCCGAAGTCGACGGCTGATAATTGCCCGGCAGGTCGGTATTCTCAATATCGTCAGACAAAGCCGGATTATTGGTCTCTAGAACCGCCCTTAAAACATAGTTTTGATTGGCAGACACCTCAACGGCGTAATAATACACTGCGCTGGACGGCAAAGGATCGTTAGGGATCTTAGATATGCCAAGCGACCCGTCTGTAAGCGCGAGGGCAAAAGCAGTCCAATCGGCAGGCTCAACTTTGCTTGCGCAATCCGCCGTTCCCGGATAATGCCCGCAAGCATTGAAATAAAGTTCCAGCGCTGATTGAACCTGCCTTAGATCCGATATGCGCCTTGAATCTCTTGCCGCCCTTCTCGCGCCGCCCAAACTCACAAGCAAAGCGGAGGCAAGAATACCGATAATCGCTATAACAAGCAATAACTCAATCAACGTGAATCCTTTTTTTGCTGAATTTTTAATCATTTTCTGATTTTAACGCCAAAATAAAATTTTTATTAATTTTCACTTTAAAGCTCGACCGCCTGTGATTAAAATTATACTACGTATTTGAAAACGAGGTTATCCACAGCCGCTCCGGCACAATGTAACGCTGGAAATCATTGAATAACCTGGATTAAGTTGTAAATCGGGAAGAGAATTGAAGCAAAAAGCAGGGCAACAACGATGCCTATAAAAATCATTAAGACCGGCTGGATAAGCTCAATTAAGTTGGCGACCAGCGCCTCAATCTCCCGGGTGTAGAAATTGCCGATCCGAATGAAAACCTCGTCTATCTTTCCGGTGTGCTCCCCAACCGCCACCATCTGGCCGACAATAATGGGGAAATAACGGTCGTATCGGGCGAACGCCTGGGAAAGCAGTTCTCCGCGCCGCACGCTCTCCGCTATTTCATGCAGCACTTCCCGGTAAAGAGCGCTGCCTACGGTGTGCCCGCCGATTTCTATCGCCTGGGCAATTGGTATGCCGCCGCGTATGAGGACGCTCGCAACTTCGGCAAATCGCGAGACGTAAACCTTTCTGAAAAAAGCCCCCAAGAGAGGCGTGTTTAAGACAATTTCATCAAGCACCGCTTTGCCTTCTTCCGTGCGCAGATAATCGGCAATCACCAATGCCAGCACGGCTATAAATATGAGGATGGCGAACCACCATTTATTGATGAAAAATCCGAGTCCGAGGAAAAAACGGGTAATCAACGGCAATTGGACCTCCGCTTCTTCAAAAATTTCCGCGATTTGCGGAAAAACAAGCGCGACCAAAACCCCTCCGACGATGAAAGCCAATGTGATGACGAATACCGGATAGATCAAGGCGCTTTTGACGCGCGAACGGATTACCAGTTCCTTTTCAAGGAAATCCGCCAGAATATTCATCGCCTCTTCAATCCTTCCGGTAACTTCGGCGCTCTGAATCAAGTTGACATAAAATTCAAAAAAGATATGCGGATGTTTTGACAAGGCCTGGGAAAAAGAGAGTCCGGCATCAATGTCGGTGGCGATTTCAAAAACGGTCTCGCGTAAAACCAAATTTGACGTCTGATAGTAAAGAGCGGTCAAGGAATCATGAAGCGAAATTTTCGCCTCCAGCATGGTCGCGAGCTGGCGGGTAAAAATAACTATGTCCTTGCGTCTCACCCGGTTAAAGAGCGCTCCAAAAGAACCGTACCATTTTTTTTCTTCCACCGGTTCCAAGCTCAAAATATACAAGCCGTGGCCGGCGAGCATGTTGGAGGCGCCGTCCTTTGTCGCGGCTTCTATGTAACCCACCTGGAGTTCGCTGTCTTTAGTTCTCGCGCCGTACCTGAATTTCATTGATGTTAGAATCTAAAATTTAGAAAATAGAATTTAGGAGAACCGCTATATCATTTAGTATTCTAGATTCTGTCCAATAATATCCTCAACTCTGCCGGGTTCAATGAATAAAGCTCGCCATTTTCAAGAGAAATTTCCTTGCGCTTAACCAGATTAGCAAGCGACCGGTTCAAAGTTATCATGCCCTCCTGAAGAGAGGTTTCAATCACCAAATCAATCTGATACGCCTTGCGCTCGCGGATTAAATTTCTGATCGCGGAATTTGCGATCATAATTTCGCAGGCCGGCACCCGGCCGCCGCCGGCTTTGGGGATAAGACGCTCGGATATCACGCCCACTATTGTCGCGGCAAGCTGGGAAGTAATCTGTCCCTGCT
>CAYJCQ010000020.1:0-9084 GCA_964368725.1 uncultured Candidatus Saccharibacteria bacterium | reverse complement strand
CGGCAGACGAGAGGTAGCCGTGACTGGAGTTCAGACGTGTGCTCTTCCGATCTCGAAAAACGGCTAGAAAAACCCGTTTTAAATAAGGAGAAAAGTCATGGCGTGGAAACTCTTCGGGCTGGTTCTGTTCTCGCTTGCGGCGGCTGGCTGCAAAATAGGCGGTACCACCTGGCCACAGGTGTGGGTGGAATACCGCAACATGCCTCCGATCCTGGACTACCTCTTCGATCCGTCGCAGGCGCACGCAGTTTCAATTGAGATCTCAAACGACGAAAACGAAGGTCTCTGGCTTGAAGTGCGGAGAAACGGTACGCTCCTGGCTTTCCGCGACACCTTGACCGGAGCGGTCATAACGCGCGTGCCTCCGAAGTACACGGTGAAACTCGGCGTAGACAGCATGTCAAGTTCTTGGAGTGAATTTCACGTATCGGTCAAGGCGTGGGACGCTCCAGCGGGCGGGAATGTGATCGGAAGAACGATCAGCAGATCTTACACCATCTGGTCATACCAACAATACCGGTATGCCGACACCTGGAGTATAAAGAAAAACTCCTTTGATGTCTGAAGGGGATCGCCCCGGACGGAACGCGCTTCCGTTCCGGGGCTTTTTTACTTAAAATGCCGCGGCTTGCGGCGGGTAGATGAAATGAGTAATCTTTAATAGTCATGTCCGGACACTCCAAATGGCATCAAATAAAACACCGCAAGGAGGCCGCGGATCAAAAACGCGGGGCTCTTTTTTCAAAAATTTTAAAAGCGATATCGGTCGCGGCAAGAGAAAACGCCGATCCGGCTTTAAATCCCCGCCTTAAAACCGCGATTGAGAAAGCCCGCGTGGCTAATGTCCCTAACGACAACATAGAACGCTCGATCTCGCGCTCTTCGGAAAACAAACAACTGGAGGAGCTCGTCCTTGAGGCGTACGGGGCGGATGGGTCGGCGATTATAATTGAGGCCGTTACCGACAACCGCAATCGGACAATCGCCGAGATAAAGCACATACTGGGGGAATATGAAGCAAAACTCGGAGAACAGGGGAGCGCGCGCTGGGCCTTTGATCCGCCGGCCGGCGGGACTGGCGACTGGCGGAGCAAGTTCACCCAGACGGTATCGGAAACATCCAAGACGAAGCTGGACGGACTCGTCGTAGCGCTCGAGGAACACGGCGACATACAAAAAGTAACCACTAATACACAATAGCCATCGTTATTATGCGCATACTCGGCATTGACCCGGGCTCCTCTCGCATCGGCTACGGCTTGATAGAGCAGGGCAGAGAGATTAAAATCGTCAAATACGGGGTAATTGAGATTAAAGAAAAACTGGCGGCAAGACGTTTGGAAAAATTGGGCCGGTCTCTTTCAAAACTGCTTGGCGAATGTTCGCCTGACTGCGCCGGCGTGGAACAGCTTTATTTATCCAAAAATCGGCTGACCGCCCTCTCGGTAGCCGAAGCGCGCGGCGTGATTATCAAGACTTTGGCCGACCACGGCATAACGGTTTTGGAGCTTAATCCTAATACGATAAAAAAAGCGGTAACCGGCTACGGCTTTGCAGAAAAAGCCGCTGTTGCTAAAATGGTTAAGAAAATTTTGCGTGTGGATAATATAGACGGATACGACGACGCTTCCGACGCCTTGGCTATTGCCATAGCGGCCGGTCAAGTACATAATCAATAACAATCTGCGATGCAGACGTTAATGGCGAAAGGTCGAAAACGCATTTCAGAAATCATGCTCGAGACCATAAATCTCCGCCGCAGTTATCGGTTAAGTGACGATGATGATCCGGACGAGACCATGACGGATGAAGATCAAGACCTGGAAAGTCTTGAATCGGGAGAAGAGAACGAAGAAGGCGCCGATGACGAGGAAGAGGAAAGCTACTAGGCCAAAGACGGCCGGAAAAGCCCGCTCAACCGGGCTTTTTGCGTTCTTGGACGCGTTAGAATAGAATAGCGTTAAGATTAAACGCTTAATGAAAAGGCGCGTGAGGAATATTATTTTTGGCTTTTTCGCGGCCGGTTTTATGGCGGCGCTTTTGGGCGTCTTTTCTTTTTTTTATATAATCGTCACATTGCCGCCACCGGAACTTATCCAAGATCGGAGGGTCGCCGAAACAACAAAGATATACGACCGAACGGGCGCGGTTCTGCTTTATGAAATCCATAGCGAAGAAAGGCGCACTGTCATCGCTTTTGAAGAAATCCCCGACACCGTGAAGCAGGCAACCATAGCCGCCGAAGATGCGAATTTTTACAAACACCCGGCTTTCGATTGGAGGGCGGTTGCGCGCGCGCTTGCGGTAAATCTCCTTGAAGGCAGGATAGCCCAAGGCGGCTCGACCATCACCCAGCAGCTCGCGAAAAACGCTTTCCTTACCCCAGAGAGAACTATTACGAGAAAAATACGTGAGCTCGCGCTGGCGTTCCGCCTTGAGGAACGCTATACCAAAGATCAAATTCTGGAACTATACCTGAATCAGATTCCTTACGGCTCAAACGCTTACGGAATAGAGGCGGCGAGCGAAATATTTTTCGGCAAACCGGCGCGCAAACTTTCGCTCGCCGAAGCAGCCCTTCTTGCGGCGTTGCCTAAAGCGCCAAGTTATTACTCGCCGTGGGGCGAGAACAAAGAAGCTCTCGCTTTAAGACAACATTATGTTCTGGATACGATGCGCGATCTCGGCTTCATCTCCGAAAACGCCTCGGAAAAAGCTGGAAAGGAGAAGCTTATTTTTCAAAAGCCGTTCCGAGGCATAAAAGCGCCTCATTTCGTCATGATGGTGGTTGATCGCCTTAACCGGCAGTACGGCGAAGAATCAGTGCGCACGTCCGGGCTTTCGGTCATAACCACTCTGGATTGGAATCTTCAGCAATTGGCGGAGCGCGCCGTCTCCGAGGGAGTGGAGCGCAACGCCCGCCTCTACAAAGGTAAAAATGCCGCTTTGGTCGCGCAAGATCCAAAAACGGGCCAGATACTGGCTTTGGTGGGCTCGGCTGACTATTTTGATTCGGAAAACGAAGGCAATTTCAACGTTGCCGCCCAAGGACTGCGCCAGCCGGGTTCGGCCATAAAGCCGTTTATTTACGGACGTGCTTTTGAAAAGGGTTATACGCCGGACACGGTTGTGTTTGATTTAGAAACTGAATTTGACACCACTAAGGATCCCGAAAAGAGCTATAAACCGGGAAACTACGACGGCAGATTCCGAGGGCCCATAACACTGAGGAAGGCGCTCGCGCAATCAATAAACGTCCCGGCGGTAAAAACGCTTTATTTAGTCGGATTGCCGGACGCCTTAGAGGCAGCGCGCAGATTTGGCATTACAACCCTCACCGAAAAAAGTCGTTATGGTCTTTCTCTTGTTTTGGGCGGCGGTGAAGTAAAGCTTGTTGATCTTGTAGGCGCTTATTCTGTGTTTGCCGATGATGGAACGCGCCACCAACAATCGTTGGTTCTTGAAACGCGCAGAAAGGATAAAATTTTAGAATCATGGAAAGACCAAAGCGGCCGCGCGGTTGAAGCGCGCGTAGCCCGCTTTATAAACGACATCCTCTCCGATCAGCAGGCTCGGGCGCCTATATTTGGAACAAGTCTTGTTCTTCAGTCGCTCGCCGAACACCAAGTCGCGGCAAAAACCGGAACAACCAACGACTTTCGTGACGCCTGGGCTATCGGTTATACACCCACGTTCGTGGCTGGTGTCTGGGCTGGCAACAACGACAACTCGCCCATGACTAAAGAAGGGGCCAGCATCGCGGCGGCGGTGCCGATATGGCGATCTTTTATGTCTGACTCACTAAAACAAAAACAATCGGCTGTTTTCTTTAAGCCCGAATTGGAGACGCCTGAAAAACCGGTTCTGCGCGGAGAATATATCGCGCGTTATCAGTCGGGAACGGAAATTTATCCCCAAATACACGAAGTCCTTTTTTATTTAAAAAAGGATGATCCTCGCGGCCCCGACCCCCAGCTTCCCGAGACAGATCCGCAGTTTGAAAACTGGGAAACTCCAGTTGTCTTATGGGCGGCTCAGAATATCCCGGATTTCCTTTTATTCAACAAACCACTGCCGCCGGACAGTAAATTAATAACTCAACAGGGACAAGGAGGGAATACCGAGACGCTTGGTGTTCAAATAACCGAGCCGTCAAACGGGGCTTTTTTCGCAAGAACCCTGAATCTCGCCGCGATGATTTCCTCCCCGAAAGAAATCGTAAAAATTGAAACTTTTTTAAATAATCGTCTTATTGATGCGCGTTCGGGTAAGTTCGGAAATCTTTATGAATATCGCTTTCAGGGCAATATAGACAACGCCGAGCCCCAAAATCTGCTGAATATCGTCGCCTACGACGACAAAGGCGTTAAAGACGAGGAAGGGGTTATAATATTCTCCAAACCTACGACGCCTTAATAGGCATTAAGATGTAAAAATACGTTTCGTCTTCGGTTGATTTTATAAGAGCCGGTTTGGCGTCGCTTGTCGCTTGAAACAATATGTTTTTGGAGTTTATGGCTTTAAGCCCGTCTATAAGATAACGCCAATTAAATCCTATTCCGGAAAACCCCTTACCTTTAATTTTTGCCGGAATTAAATATGAATTTTCCCCGACGTATTGGTTTAACGCCTGAATTTCCATTGTTTTATCTCCAGATTTAGTATTTATCTTAACGTCGTTTATTTTTCCCGTTATGGAACCGACTAATTTAAGGGCGTTTATAAACTGTTCCCTGTCAAGTATGATTTCGGTTTCTGTGTTTTTTGGAATTATTTGTTCGTAGTCGGGGTAGTTGCCGTCTATAAGCCGTGATATTAATTCCGTGTTTTGTGTTTTGAAGAGAATTTGGCTTGGGTCGGTATAAATAAAAATTGTTTCGTTGTTTTTAAACATCCGCCCTATTTCCAAACATGTTTTTAAAGGAATGATTGAGCGGAATGTTTTTTGATGTGTGGTTTTAAAAAGTGTGTTTGCGATTGTTTTTTCGGCAAGACGAAAGCTGTCCGTAGCGGCGAGTTTTAAGGTTGAGTTTTGGAAATCAAATAAAATCCCGGATAATTCCGGCCTGATTTCGGAAATTTGAGCGGCGTTTATTATTGCGGAAATCGCTTCTGTTAGTGTTAGTGTTTGTGTTTGTGTGTGGTGTTTTTGTTCTTCTATTGTCGGGATTATTGGAAATTCCTCCTCGTGCATGCCTTGAATTTTTGCTTGATAGTTGTCGGTTTTGATGATTATGGTTTGGTTGTTTGTTTCTATGCTTATACGCTCTGAATCGATGTTTGAAACAATATTAGAAAGCGTGGCTATTGGAACGGCAACGCCGCCTTCTTCTATGATTTTGGCGTTTATGAAGTGGGTTGATCCTATTTCTAAATTAGTCGCAGAAAAACGCAGTTTGCTTTTTTCTGTTTTAATAAGAGCGGTTTTTAAAACCGGGAGGTTTGTGTTGTCTCCGGCGGCGCGTTCCACGATAGAAATACCCTCTTTAAAGTTTTCTTTTAACACAATTAACTTCATTATTATTTATTTAATTAGTTGTACGTAGTAGTTTATGTTTATAACTAGCTGATTGTATTAAAAACATTATTTTATAAAGTTCTTTTTATCTTTCTCAGTGTTGATAACTTGTGTGAAAAAGAACAAAAACTTCGTTTTTTATACAAAAAACATTTTTATAAATATTTATCAACAAACCATCAAACATAAACTCAGCTTTTATTAACAAGTTCTTTTATGGCTATAATTTTCTGGTTGAAATTAGGATTTCTATTTATTTCTTGAGATATTTTTTCATAAGCGTAGATGGCCGTCGTGTGGTCTCTTTTTCCAAGACGTTTCCCGATATACGGGTAAGATAAATTAAGCATTTCGCGCAAAAGAAACATCGCCACCTGGCGCGATTCCGCTATTTCCTTTTTACGCGACCGGTTCATAAGATCAAAAGGCGAAATTTCATAAAAATCAGCCACCGCTTTAACAATTTGATTAGGATTAATATTTTTTGTTGGTTGTTGGGCAACCTCGTTTAGTATTTGGTCAACCGTTTTCATCGGGACAACACCGCCAAATTTTGTTTGGTAAAAAAGCAATTTATTTATCACACCCTCCAACTCACGAACACTTTTCTGGATTTTTGAAGCTACCGCGTTAACAAGTTCGTCATTAACAACAACGCCTTTTTCTTGGGATTTAGTTCTTATAATCGCGCAACGGAGCTCATAATCAGGATAACCAACATCAACAATCATACCACCCTCAAATCTTGAGCGCAGACGCTCTTCAAGTATCGGTATAAACTTCGGGGCGCGGTCAGAAGACACAATAAGCTGTTTATTAGCTTCATAAAGAGCGTTAAATGTATGGAAAAATTCTTCTTCCGTGGCCGCCTTGCCGCCGATAAACTGTATATCATCAATAATCAAAACATCAACCAAGCGATATTTTTCTTTTATTGTTTCCATCCTTTTGTTTCTAATCGCCCAAATCACATCATTGGTAAATCTTTCCGAAGACACGTATTTAACCTTAACCTTGTCTTTATACAAAGCTTTAATTTCATTCCCAACCCCTTGTATTAAATGGGTTTTCCCAAGCCCAACCCCGCCATACAAAAACAAAGGATTGTATTTTATTCCAATTTCTCTTACTACCGCTTGGCCAGCGGCATGCGCAAGCTCGTTTGATTTGCCGACGATAAACGATCCAAGCGTATATTTCGGGTTTAGGTTGGTTTCTGGATCGATTTTAAATTCCGCAAAAGACAATTGAAAAACATCTTCCGCGCCGGCGGTTTTCACCGCCAGGGTTGCCAACAGCTTCTGGTTTTGGGAAGCGACGATAAAATCTATTTTTTTAGTATTATCGTCCAGATTTCTAAGAGCCCCCAAAACAACCTTGTAATATCGTTTCTCAATCCATTGTTTCGCAAAATTATTCGGCAGAGCTATAAGGGCGGCGCCGTTCTGTTTCTCAATAAGACGGCTGTTTTTAAACCAAGTTACGAAGTTGGTTTTTGAAACCTGGATTTCTATTTCTCCCAAAGCAGCCTGCCAAAGTTGATCCAAGTCGTTCATGGGTGTGTTATTGATAGTAATTCTACTACCTGGAATAAGAAAGTCCACAAACTAATAACTTGTGCATTTCCTGTGGATTGTTTATTATTGGAAACAGTCATGTCCAGAACATACCAGCCAAAAAAAAGAAAAAGGTCTAGAACCCACGGCTTTCTCAAGCGAATGCGTAGGAGGGGGGGGCGGCGGGTTATTTTAAAAAGGCGCCAGAAAGGGCGCCGGCGCCTTTCAATATAAGTGCTGCCAAAAAAAGAGCGCCTGCAGGTTCAAAACGTTGTTCGAAAAAAACCGCTCTTTGAAGCGCGGTCCGCATACGTTAACATTAAGTGTTTTAAAACAAGCGCGCCTTATCGCCGTATCGGAGTCATAGTCCCAAAAAAAGTTTTTCCGAAAACGACGACCAGGAACAGCGTAAAAAGAGCCGTGTTTAGGGTTTTTGAAAGGAGAAAAAATCTGTTTTTCGCAGCCGACGTTCTTGTCATCATACAATCGCAGGCGGCCCGCGCCGAAAAATCAGGTTTCATGGCCCAAACCGCCGCGTTTATAGAGAAGGCCGGATCCAATTTTGAGTCGCGCGGCATCAAAAATTAACACATGTCTTATCTTTTTAACACGATACTTTACCAGCCGCTTTTAAACGCGCTGATCTTTTTATACGAAACAATCGCCTTTAGTGATCTTGGCGTTGCCATTATACTTCTTACTTTGATCATCCGGGTAATCCTCTATCCGCTTTTTTACCGCAGTTACAAAAATCAAACAGTCCTTCAAAAAATACAGCCGGAAATCAAACAGCTTCAGGAGAAACACCGCCACAACAAGGGAGAACAGACCAAAGTCATGCTAGAGCTTTATAAGCGTCATAAGGTCAATCCATTTTCAAGCTTTTTCCTTATTTTGGTCCAGTTGCCGGTATTAATCGCGCTCTATCGCGTATTCTCAAGCGATCTTTCGGACGCGGCGCTCGCCGGTCTTTATCCTTTTATCGCCAAGCCGGAAACCCTGTCGCATACCTTTTTAGACTTGATAAATTTGCGGGAATCTAATATAATCATCGTAGGTCTTTCGGCGGTTGCCCAGTTTCTGCAGGGGCGGATGGCGTTGCCGAAAACCAAACTAGCCGGCAAAGAAGACGCGGGCGCGCGCGCCGCGCGCAATATGGTCTACATAGGCCCGGCGTTTACCTTATTCATACTATATTCGCTTCCGGCCGCTGTTGGTTTATACTGGCTTTCAACATCGGCGTTTTCGGTGATTCAGCAGGTTTTCGTGAATAAGGCCATTAAAAAGAATACTGACCATGGAACAGCTTCGGAACAATATCAAAAAAACACTTGAATTAATCGGGCTCTCGGAGCCGTCGGTTAACTTTGACGAGGAAACAAGGCGAGTCGATGTATTCGTAAATGAAGGGGAGTGGTTTAAACGTTGGCTTCCGGACATGGTTTCAGACCTTGATCATTTGGCGAAGCTTCTCGCCCGCAAGGACGGCATAGAAAACGTTTTTGTAGACGTAAACAATTATCGCAAAGAGCGCGAGCGATTGATCGTGGAATTAGCTAAAGCGGCGGCCAAAAAAGCGTCTTCCGGCAGGGAGGACATCCGATTGCCGGCGATGAACGCTTATGAACGCCGCCTAATCCATATTGAACTCGCAGTGCACCCGGATGTAAAGACGGAAAGCGAAGGAGAAGGAAGGGAGAGGTGCGTGATCATAAAACCGATCTGAACATTTAACTAAGAATCTGAAACTGAAAAATCAGAAATCCAAGATCGCTTTCAGTTGAGAGTTAAGGAGTACAAAAGGCCGTCGTATCGGTTTACGAAATAGAGCAGGTCGCCGGAAACGGCGATTTTTTCCGCGTCAACGGCCAGCCGCGACGGCTCAAAAAACGTTTCTGTTTTCCAGCCGGCCGTGTGTATTGTTATAAAGACATCGTCGGTATAGAAAGCCCCTTTAAGATAGTCATCGGGGATCCGCGCCTCCGGAGGAAAAGTTTTAGGCACCGCGCA
>CAYJCQ010000019.1:0-9320 GCA_964368725.1 uncultured Candidatus Saccharibacteria bacterium | reverse complement strand
CGACCCCCTCCCCCCCGGCTGCTGTGCGCCGACCCTCGTTTTTTATTTCATATCCATGAAGTGGGCGAACTTTCTACACATCTATCAGCCAGCTGAACAGCAGCCGGATATTTTAGAGGCGATTGTGAGCCAGAGCTACCGGCCGATTTTGGAAAATCTAAGGAAAAATAAAAATGCGCGCCTTACTTTTAATATAAATGGCGCGCTTTTGGAACTCTTTGACCGCTACGGCTATCAAGATTTGATTGATCACCTCCGCGCGTTGGGCGAAGAAGGCAGGGTGGAATTCACGAGCTCCGCAAAGTATCATGCCTTTCTCCCTTATCTTGATTCAGAAGAAATAGTTAGGCAGATTCGCACGAATGACGAGACCAACAGATTTTTCCTGGGCGCGGCATACAAGCCGTAAGGGGTTTTCCCGCCCGAGATGGCGTTTAAGGAAAATCTGGTGCCGGTCATTGAATCGCTGGGTTTCAAATGGGCCATTCTTGATGAAATCGCATTAACAGGAACCCCTGGACAAGTTGATTACACAAAAATCTACAAAATAAAAAATTCAAAACTGTTGGTATTTTTCCGCGAACGCCGCCTTTCCAATTTAATCATGAGCGCGGTGGTGCGCTCCAGAGAAACTCTAAAGCAGGCGATGCGTGACGATTTGAGAAGCGGGCGCTATGTCGTAACCGCGATGGACGGCGAAACCTTCGGCCATCACCGGCCCGGATTGGAGAAAATGCTCTTTGATATTTTCAAAACTAGAGATTTTGAACTGGTAAAAATTTCAGAACTTACGGGATTCTATAAAAATATTATCGAGATTGCCCCCGTCGCCTCTACTTGGGCATCAAGCAAGGAAGATATTGATAAAGGTATACAATTTTTATCCTGGTCTGATCCGGAAAATATTATCCATAAATTCCAGTGGGAGCTTACGCGCCTCACCTTAAATGAGGTGTACCGCCTGGACAGAAGCCAGCCGCGTTATAATCTGGTGCGTAAGAAAATGGATCTGGCGCTCGCGTCCGATCACTTCTGGTGGGCTTCGGCAAAGCCCTGGTGGAGCATGGAAATGGTGGAAGACGGCGCCTATCGCCTCTTGGACACCATCCGACACATACCCAATGTCTCCAAGGAAAAACTTGGTTTTGCGAGTCACCTCTACGAGATGATTGTTTCAACCGGCTTCAATTGGCAGAGGACGGGCAAAATCCGCGAGATGATGCGCGAGCAGAAATCAATTCTTCGCATTCCGTTTAAGGACAGGACAATCGGTAGGGGCGGAGCCGAGCGCGGAGTGTATTACGCTTTCATTGACATGATGAAGCGGTTGGAAAAGGAGGCGAGCGATCGGGGCGAGTATGAAAAGGCAATTCTCTGGCGCGACTCGATTTTCAAGCTGGAAAACAAATTGGACATTTACGACACCATAAACGCTATTGATCTTTTGCGCGTGGAAATTTCGCACGAAGAAGTGGAAAAAATAATAGAGCAGTACAAGGAAAAATATCGAAAAATTCGGGGAGGACAGCCGGAGCAAAGAGGGACTTGATTTTTATATGGACTGTGCTATACTATAAGAGTACCTTGAAAAACCGCCGTTTCCGTTGATTCTCTGGCAAGTGCCGGAGGCGGAAACGCACAACAAGGGTTTGAGAAAAGGAAGGTGTGCGATGGCATCGCATGCCGCTGTTTGGGCTTCGGAAGCTCCGACGCCCGCGCAGCTTCGGGAGTTCTTCGCTCAGATCGAGTCTGGCAAGGTGACCAAGGGTCGCCTGCAGTCGTTCCTCCGCGGCGAGTTCGCGCAAGCGGGCCGTTCAATCGAGGAACAGCTCGCGGCCTGGACTCTGCTCTACCGCGAGGTCTTCGGCGAGGAGCATGACTTTTCCTCGCTTACGATTCCGGCACAGAGGCCCGGCTTCAATCGTCTCATCGTAGTCGCGAAGGGCATGACCCCGAACCGCATCTTCCTGGCCATGCAGAAGCTCTTCCCGGCGTGGCGGTACACGGAAGACCTCGACCAGATTTCCTCGGTTCGCAAGGCCGACCATGACTACGCGGTTTGGGTTCGTGACCGCGTGGAGGCGGACGAGGAGTATGCTAACAAGTCCGCCCGCGACCTGGAACACGAGAAGGTGAACGGTATCACCCTTGAGGAGCGTATGTTTTTCGAGATTATCTTTTTCCGCGAAACGGGCAAGCATCTTGACGAGAAGAACTGGACGCTCTGCGCTGGCTCGCGGGGTCCGGGTGGCGGGGTGCCGCGCGTGTACTGGAATCCTGCGTATGGCTATGTCTACATGGGCTGGACGATTCCCGAGCATCGGGATCCGGGCATCCATGCCCGTGCAGTAGTTTCCTAACACTTCTACCTTTTGTCTTATTCCCTCGTCTACGTCCGTGCGCGCTCTCTGGAGAACACCCCATAGAGCGCGCTTTTTTATTTCTGTTATACTCTTTTTGGCTGATACAGCCGGCCAAATACATAACGCTTTATGTGTTCGGTATTGGTTTGCCGAAAAAAGTGAAACTGCTTGCCTGAATTTGGTGCGGTGCGCCGCAAAAAGAAATCTGGCATGATACAGAAGGATTTGACCCCCGAATAATAGATAGAAAGAAGACAACTAAGTTTCCGAAAATACCTTGTTTAGATTTCAAATCAAATTTCAAAAATTCCTAGTCAACCTATGTCCGATCGGACATAGGTTGACTAGAGGGTTTATCTGCCCGTATCTGTTTCCTCTATTTGTTTAATACTGCCGCTTTTTGTGATGGTGAGGATCTCGATATAATTCAGCATATGAAGATTGTGCAAATCTTCCAGAAAATCTTTTGGGAGCGCCGTTTTCCCAATCCATACGCTTTTCTGGAGCTGTTTGAATTTAAGATGTTTTAGTACAAATCGTAACCATCTGCGCTTGCGCCGCTCGCGTTCGGGAATATCAAAACTGATGATTTTCCATTCATTTGCGTCTTGGGGCGCATATTTCTTTTTTGGCGGCAGGGCTCGGCGTATTTGAGCGATTAATTCTCCAATACGTTTTATGCCTTTCGCCGTGATATTCCATTTCCCAAGACGTTTTTTTTCTTCTTTCTGAATGAATCCTTGCTTTTGGAGTTTTGTGAGCAGGGCGTAGAAGCGGTGGCGTTCTTCCTCTTCGCGTTTTCTTATTTCATATTCAGGGTTCCAATCAGTACGCTTTTTGCGGCGAGGGAATTCAATGCCACGCAGTCGCCTGTAATGTGTTCCGCGATCTACGATGAAAATTTCAAGCAATTCCGCGCTAGTTGCGGCTACTCCACGCAGCTCTTTGAGTATTTTAAGAACTTTATTCATGCGTGCACTATTTATAGTAAACCAATGTCCGATCGGACACAAGTTGATTATAAGGTAGCTGATCAGCGCTTCTGGCGCTTATGGTAATATAAGTGGGTGATGAAAATTCTTTTTGTCGCATCCGAGTTTGCGCCAATCGCGAAGGTAGGAGGACTGGGGGACGTGATCGCGGCACTCCCGAAGGCGCTCGCAAAATTAAGATTAAATGTTTCAATTGTAATCCCACGCTACGGATTTATTTCTAAAGAAAATCTGCGACTTATCGCGCGGGATATTGTTGTTCCGCTTGCGAAGGCACAAGAAAAAATAGAGCTTTATGAAATGCCGGTTCCAGACTCGCGCCTGCGTGTATTTCTGATTGAGAATAAAAATTATCTAAGCACCGGTCCGGCCCCGTATCTTGAATCAACCGCGGTCGCGGAGCAGAAAGCGGAAATAGAGCGCTTTGTATTTTTCTCAAAAGCGGTTTTTGTCCTTATTTCACAAGGTGCTTTAAAGGCGGATATTGTGCATGTACATGATTGGCACGCCGGAGCCCTAGTTGATTTAATGGCAAATGGTAAATGGCAAATGGCACGAGGGAAACCGAAAACTATATTTACTATCCACAATTTGGGCAATCAAGGGAAGTGGAGTGCCGATGAAATTGACAATTGGTTTTTTGCCGAAGGAGAAGAAAAGATTTTTACGAGGTTCAAAAACGACTACAATTTTATCGCCGAGGGCATCCTGCATGCCGATCGGGTCACGACCGTCTCCCCTACATACGCGAAAGAGATTTTGACTTCTAAATACGGAGAAAAGCTTGAAAAAGTTTTGCAAAAACAGAAGAAGCATTTGACCGGTATCTTAAACGGCATTGATTATGATTTTTGGAATCCGGAGACGGATAAATTTATTTTCAAAAATTATTCGGCCAAAGATTTTATCGGCGGCAAAGCGGAGAATA
Source organism: uncultured Candidatus Saccharibacteria bacterium (assembly GCA_964368725.1). Lineage (GTDB taxonomy): Bacteria > Patescibacteriota > Minisyncoccia > UBA6257 > 1-14-0-10-40-38 > CAYJCQ01. Next base: position 5,037 of record CAYJCQ010000019.1, on the reverse strand, counting down.
AACGCGCGCTTCAAATCGGATTAGGGCTAAAGGAGGCCGCGAATCTCCCGCTTTTCGGTCTTGTCGCACGGCTCACGCCGCAGAAAGGAATTGATTTTGCGACAGCAGTTCTCGAAAAGTTTATAGAAAAACACGATTCGCAATTTATATTTTTAGGCAAAGGCAAAAGAGAATATGAAAACGCTTTAATCGCGCTCGCGAAAAAATTTCCCAAAAATATTTACGCGAAAATCGGCTTTGACGAACAGCTTGCCCACCGTATTTACGCGGCCAGCGATTTTTTTCTCATACCCTCGCGTTTTGAGCCAAGCGGCTTGGGGCAAATGATTTCCATGCGCTACGGCACTCTTCCCGTTGTTAGGGCAACCGGCGGCCTTAAGGATAGCGTGAGACACATGAAAACAGGATTTGTATTTGAGAAAGAATCTTCAAGCGCTTTAAGAAAAAATTTTGAATTAGCGCACAGCCATTATATTAATCATCGTGATTTGATTAAACGAATGCAGGATAACGGCTTTAAAGAAAATTTTGATTTCATTAAAGCAGCGGAAAAATATAAGAAACTCTATCAGGTAATGCTTTCGTAGTATCTGATTCCGGATGTTTCACGTTGTTTTACAAATTCTGTCAAATTAGTTTCGGAAACCCATTCGGGTATATCTATCGCGATTAAGTCAATTCTCCATCCCCTTTTGCTGCTTATTAAGTTCTGATTATTGCCGGTATAGAGCGCGGCAGTTCTTTTTATCCTTGCAAGTTTTGCCTTAGTTAAATGATCCTCCGGTTTCAGCGCAGAAAATTTGTCATTGTCATGGTCGTTATTATCGCTTCGTAGCGCCTTAACTTCCACAAACACAAGTGTTCCGTCTTTCGCGTATGCAATTACGTCAATCTCACCCCACGGCTTCCTGAAGTTTCTTTCCACTATCATATAACCGCTTTTCTTTAGATATTCGCAGGCTATATTCTCGCCTAATTTTCCGGTTTCGGATTTTTTGTTTTCAATGTTGGTCGTCTGCATATGTGCTACAATTATAATTAGTGTAGAACATAATCACAATGAATTTGACGAATCCAACGTTTGCCGGCCAACATCGTTTACAGACAGATAAGAAACTTAGCTACGAATACATTCGCGGTTTAGTTGAAGGAGAAGGTTGTTTTACTTTCTACCCAACCACTAAGAAAAAAGACGGAAGTTATTCGAAGATTACTGCATTTGTGATTGGTATGCACGATGGGAAGGATAGGTAGTGAAAAAGGTGTTTCCGATAGGTTTAGGTCTTTATATAGGATTTATAAATGGGGGATCTACGATCAAGTAAAATTTATAAATAAGTTTTTGTAACATGTGTTGGCCGACAAACAACGATTACAAAGACGAAGCGCCGGAATAAATAATCATGTTTTTGTATGATGTGTTGGTCGGCAAACATCGAAAACAGCCAAAACTGAAAAACATCCATAAAATCTACGTTTTTCGCTTTTACATAAAATTCGATGTTTCACACTTAAGTGTGAAACATTTTTTATAAACTCAATTTTTGATGAGAAATCGTCAAAAATGACCCGGCAATCGCAAAAACCGGCAATTGCCGGAAAAACCGGCAACGGCAATCCGGCAATCAAATAGAAAACCGGCAATTGCCGGAAAAGGCGGCAATTGCCGGTTGTATTGCCGGTTTTGACATTGCCGGATACTTTATGTTATTCCTTTGCCGCCTTTGAGTCCTGCCTTTATAAGACGATCAAGTAATTTTGGAAAGGGGATTCCGGCGGCTTTTGCTTCTTGCGGCAGTAAGCTTGTTTCCGTCATACCGGGAATCGTATTCGTTTCCAAAACATAAATCTTTGGAATTTGGAATTTGGAATTTGGATTTTTTTCAACTATCATATCTGTCCTCGACATGCCCGAGCAGCTTATTATTTTATGAATCGTAACAGCGGTTTCCTGAATGGCGTGAATAATTTTCCCGGGCATTTTTGGGGGCGTTATTTCTCTGCTCGCCCCCGGCTTATATTTTGCTTCGTAATCAAAAAAATGAGATGCTTTGGGAATGATTTGTGTCGGCGGCAGGGCGCGCGGTTTGCTCCCGGCCCCGCCATCAATCACTCCGCAGGTTACTTCATCGCCGCTAATATATTTTTCAATAAGCGCGACAGAACCGAATCTGAACGCCTTTTTGATAGCGTTGGAAACGCCGCGACGATCGCTCACAATGGTTACGCCTACGCTTGAGCCGGCATTTGAGGGCTTTATCACGAGCGGAGGAGTAAATCTGACATGAATGGATTTCAGAATATTTTTTTCGCGCTTCCTCCAATCAGCCGCGGAGAAATGCATAAATCTCGGAATCCGGATGCCATGAGCCGTAAGCAACGTTTGCGTGGCAACCTTATCCATCGCAAGAGCGCTGGCTCGCGCGTTTGATCCGGTGTAGGGGATGCCGGTGTTCTCAAGAAGATTTTGAATAACGCCATCCTCGCCATAGGCGCCGTGCATAGCGATAAAGGCAATGTCTAATTTGAGCTCTTTAAAATATGTAAGGGCTTTTTGGGTCGGCAGTTTCTTTTCCGGAAATACCCAAATTTCTTTTTTGGTTATTTTAACCGGCGTAATATTGTATTTTTTTTTGTCCAGATTCTTTAAAACCACGCCGCCGGTTTTCAAAGACACTTCGTGCTCGGGCGAAGGTCCGCCCATGAGCACCGCGATATTTAATTTTTTCTCCATCTTGGTTTCAAACTTTTAACGCAACGAGTCTGTTAATAACCTCATCGGGTTTTTCATAGTCTAACACGGCGCGGGGCCGGTCGTTGAGTCTTCGTTGCGCGCGCTTGATCTGGTATCGCGAAACTTTAGAGAAGTCGGTGCCCTTCGGAAAATACTGGCGAATGAGGCCGTTGGTGTTCTCATTAGTGCCTCGTTCCCATGGGCTCCCCGGGTGAGCAAAGTATACCTGTATTCCAGTATCGACGGTGAATCGTTTGTGTCCGAGCATTTCCTTGCCCTGATCGTAGGTGAGCGTTTTCTTGAGTTCGGTTGGCACGGAACGGAATGCCCGAGCGTATGCCCTCCGCACAGACACAGCGTCCTTCTTCCTGCCGAGAGGGACAAGTATGGTATAGCGAGTGGTACGCTCTACCAGGGTGCCGAGGCCGCTTTTCCGATGCAACCCCACAATGAGATCGCCTTCCCAATGGCCGGGAACGAAGCGGTCAGCGACTTCTCTCGGTCGCTCCTCAATAGAGAGCATATCGGCGATTTTGCCTTTATTTCCTTGTATTTTTGAGTATCCTTTCTTCCGGCGATACTTGTGCTCGCGGCGGAGGGCATTGATAAGGGTTTTACGAAGTTGACCTCGTGGCAGTACGTAGATATACCGATAGATGGCTTCGTGAGAGATGCGCATGATCATATCAGAAGGATACTCCTTCGCCATGCGTTTTTGTATCTCGCGAGGCGACCATTCACGCCGCAGACCTTCAAGGACATAATGGCGCAGACGGTTTTCTCCGGCCAAACGACTCTTGCCGAAGCGGCGAGAGGAGGCGCGCTCTGACGCTTTCCTCCCGGCCGAGAAAGCGCGGTACTCGCTTCTGGCTTCCTTGCTGGTCCCTCGTCTCACTTCACGGGATATGGTGGACGGGTGGCGACGTAGCCTGCGGGCAATCTCGACCTGCGATATGCCCGCCGCGAGCCCTCGGCTCAATTCCTCACGCTCGCGGTTCGTGAGACGCCGATATGTTGTTTGTTGCATACGAATGTATTGTATACATTCGTTGCGCTAAATGTCTGACGACAAGATTCAAGAAATAAGAACTCTCGCGCTGGAGATGAAGTTGCGCGCTGCTGAGCGCAAATAATCAACCCCATAATCCATATCCGCGCGTATTAAGGCATGAAGATCAGAGATGATTTTTGGCACTCCGCGCTTTGCCCAAAACAGGCTTAGAATAATCGCGAGTATGGCAACGGCTAAGCCACCGAAGGCGTCAACCGCGTAATGCTGGGCCACATAAACGGTTGAAACAAGGTTTAGAATAAAATAAGGGACTAGGATTAAGGCGAGCGGAGCCCAGACGGAAATGCCGAAGTAAAGTATTAATGTTGCCCAGGCGACATGCATGCTTGGCATGGTTGTGATTGCGAAAGCGTCAGCTGAAAGATACTCGCTTCTGATGGTTCTAAATACATCAAACGTCGCCGCAAGGGTCTGGTTGGGGCGATAAGATATTAAAGAAGCTCGTATGTCTTCAGCGAGCGGCGCGCCCGTTATATTGTCAACATAGCCGTCAATAGGCGGAATCGCCGGAACAAGATACCAGATAGGCAAACTAATCAGAAGCGAGGCAGAGAAAGAAAGTATGAATTTGTAGAAAAGGTGTGAGTTTTTCAGCAGGGTCAAAACCAGAATCATGGCCAAAACTAAGGAGAGCGACGCGTAGGTATTGACCAAAACCACAGCCAGCTTGTCAAAAAATGATTTAAACGGATTTGTTTCTGTTTGCAGCCAAGCGAACGGATATGCTCCGAAGATGGAGCGGTCCAGCGACATGAGCAGGTTGTTGGTCTCGACTATTGATTCGGATGAATGAGTTGTCGCGATTTGCTCCAGAGACACCCCGATCAATAAAAAAAACGCAATCGTGGAGATCACAAAAACGGCGATTACGCGGCTAACGGTTTTAAGCGCTTTAACGCGTTCGGTTTTTTTGAAAATAAAACATTCGGCTCCCAGGACAAGGGATTTCCAGATCAAATAAATAAAAAGAAGAGCCGCGAATAACAGGACAAAATGGATTTTCCCGAAAGTAATGTAGTAAGTGATGATATCAAGCATGAATTGAGGTGGGTGCTGAGGGGATTGGACCCCCGACCTACTCGGTGTAAACGAGTCGCTCTACCACTGAGCTAAGCACCCTGTTGATTTAATGTTAATATCTCATTTCGCCCTTGATTTTTCAAGGGCTTTCTGTGATACAATGTGATTTAACTGGGCTAGTAGCTTAGCGGCTAAAGCATCAAGCTTATAC
>CAYJCQ010000018.1:8277-9575 GCA_964368725.1 uncultured Candidatus Saccharibacteria bacterium | reverse complement strand
GACGCTCTTCCGATCTCGTCAACTTCTAGAACGTGCCAGTTGAAAGATTCGTACTTGGCGCGCAATGACTCCAAGGGCATTATGTCTTCGGTGTAGCCGTCTATCTGGATATTATTCCTGTCAATTATAACGGTTAGATTGGAAAGTTTGTACTTTGCCGCGAACATGACCGCTTCCCAGGTATTGCCGGCGTCGTGCTCGCCGTCAGAGGTCAGACAGTAGATCCGGTGTTTTTTCTGATCAAGGCGCGCCGCGAGCGCCATGCCGCATGCTTGGGAAATGCCGGAGCCCAATGGCCCTGAAGTTGTTTCAATCCCCGGCAAAGCCCCGCGGTGAGGGTGCCCTTGGAGCCGGGAATTAATTTTACGCAAGGTTTTGAGTTCCGACAACGGGAAATATCCGGCGTGCGCCATTGCCGCGTACTGGACCGGACAAATATGTCCGTTTGAAAGCACCAAACGATCACGATCGGACCAATCCGGCCGCTTGGGGTCGTGATTTAAAATATGAAAATAAAATGCCGTGAAAATATCAGTCATGCCCAATGGCCCGGCGGAGTGTCCGGATTTCGCCTCAAGGAGCGTGCGGATAATATCCTCGCGTATGTCATTCGCTTTTTCTTCCAGAAATTTAAGTTTTTCTTCGTGAAGAGCTGAAACCATATTAGAATCATCCTGAACCTTCGGCGGCTGATACGAGTTCCTGATAGGCCTTCATAGGCGTTGTACTCCCGAAGATATACGAGGCGGCGACGAAATAGTCGGCACCCGCTTCCCTGCATTTTTTCACCAATACGGGGTTCATGCCGCCGTCAACCTCAATTGTAGCATTTGTCAGCCGTTCTCTCAAAGACGAGATTTTTTTAAGCGTCTCTGGCTTAAATTCCTGACCTGCCCAGCCGGGCGCAACGGCCAAAACTTGGAATTCTTTGAATTGTTTCGCGTACTCAAAATATTCCTCTACCGGCGTATCCGGCTTTGCGGCAAGCATTGCTTCGGCGGCGTAATCAGCGCACTGTTTTACGATCAAATCCGGATCAACGATCGCTTCTTCATGGACGATAAGGCGCCTGGCTCCGGCATTAAGCCACGGCTCGGCCGCCTTCTCTGGTTCTTTGATCATAAGATGGATCTCAAAATTAAGTTTGCGAAGGGTGATGTGCGTGCGCAAAAAATCCCCAAATTCTTCAGAATCGTTCCAGGTAACATTCATGGCAAACCTGCCGTCAACAACGTCAATATGAATCCAGCCTTCGGGGGGCAGAAAGGTGCGCGCGGTAAAAATGCGTTCACTTACCG
>CAYJCQ010000018.1:0-8267 GCA_964368725.1 uncultured Candidatus Saccharibacteria bacterium | reverse complement strand
TTACCGTCTTAAAATCAGAAGCGTTGATGGCCGGAATAATAAGCGGCATAAACTAACGATCTATTTTTTTGATGCGGCGCGCGTGTCTTTTGGTTTTGGAAAACGGAGTTTTAAGCCAAAGCGAAACCGCCCGAAGCGCCTGGCGTTCAGTTAAAAATCGCGCGCCCAATGAAATCACGTTTGTATCATTGTGCTCGCGCGAAAGTTTCACAATGTCCAACGAACCCTTGCCCGCCGCAGCTTCAGCAGAGGCGGGGCCGTAATAAACCGCCGCCCGAACTCTTCTATATCTGTTCGCAACCATCGCTTCGCCCTGCCCGGAGCCGCCAAAAATAATCGCGCGTGAACTTTTCGGGTTTTTTGAAACGGCTTTCGCGGCTTTATGAATAAAATCTGGATAATCGTCGCCGGAATCTAATTTAAAAGCGCCGCAATCTTCAACTTCATATCCGGCGCCAATAAGGAACTTTTTAATTTTCCCCTTAAGAGAAAAACCCGCGTGATCAGTGGCAAGATATATTTTCATATTCTTAAATTCTTAAAATAACACTAACGGACCGGGTACCAGCCCTTGCCCTTGAAGTCCTCGCCGCAGACCTCTTCAATTATCTGCTCTCCGGTAATATAGTCACATACGACAAAATTGCATGCGCCGCTGGTTTCGGCTATGCATTCTTCTTCCGACGCGTATGGGGCACCGCTAAGGCCGTTATTTTCTGCCGGCGTTTCCGCTCGTTTCAAAAAAACGTAGTACCCAAGCCCAATAAGAACAATGGCCGCGATAATTATGGCGATAAAACCCGAGAAACCCTTATTCCGCATATATCTAAAATTCTACTCTCCTCTATCTTTAGTTGCTAGTCGCTGATTATGGATTCGCTAGTGAACAATTTCCGGTTGGAATGATCCGTTCATCCTGATCTCAATCGGTTCAACTTCATCTATCTTACGGTTGCGGACAGTAACCTTAACCGCCGATCCGAGCATCGTCTCCTCGGAAAATCCCTGGTCAAAAACGAAATTGCCCAAGCTGTAAAAAATCCAGCCGTTTTTATAACGCTCGTGTTTCTGGATGACATGCGGATGGTGGCCGATTACGAAATCGGCGCCCGCGTCAATGAGCTCGCGCGCAAATTGCTTTTGGAAAGCGTTGGGGATTTTCGCGTATTCTTCGCCCCAATGCAGTGAAACTACGATTATGTCCGCGTAACTGCGGGTGTCAAAAATCTTTTTTTTGATAATTTCCGGCTCAAAAGAACTCACCCCGGCCCTGCTTTCGGTCGCCTCAAAGGAACGGGGATAAAGATTCGTATAGGCGAAAAAAGCTATCTTCGCTTCGCCCGCGCGCAACGCAACCGGGTCATTTGCCTGCGCGTAATTCGCGCCGGCGCCAACGGGCTCTATGCCATTTATCCTAAGCAGTTTCAGGGTGTCTTCAAGCGCTTCCCGGCCCCAATCCAAAATATGATTATTAGCAAGGGACAGGACGTCCAAACCTGCCAATTTCAGTCCTTCAACCGCGCGCGGATCGGCGCGGAAGGAATATAGGCTGCCCTGATTTTTGCCCGAATCCGAAATCGGCCCTTCTAAATTGCCGAATGCTATATCCGCGGCGTTCAGGAAATCGGCGACTTTTAAAAGGGGGTAGCGGAAATCGCCGTATTTTCTCATATAGAAATCTATGCCTCGCGAGAGCATAATATCGCCCGTAAAAACAATTGTCCGGTCTTTCTCCGGCGTCGGCGTTGGGAACGCCTTTCTCGCGAAGATGCTTTTTATATTCGCGAGCCGCTCTTCGTTAAACGCGGAAGCTTCGGCAAACCATCTGAAATAAACCCCGCTTCCGGCCGCGATCCCAAAAATAATCAGAAATAGAAAAATTTTCAGAGCCGCTTTCATAAAATCATTTTTATGAAACGGCGCTAAATGAACGGCGGGTCAATTTTATTTAAAGAGAAATAAAACAGTCCTCCAAACGCCGCTAAGATAGTCGCGAGGACAACTATTCCCAATATTGCCATGAAAATGAAAAATCCTTTTTTCTCCGGCCGAAAACCCGAGGCCAATTCCGGCCTGGCGCCGCGAAGCGCCTGATAAAGCAGATAAAAATAAATAAATGAGAAAGGCGCGATTAAAATCTGGGGAATTGCCTGAAGCCAATTTGAGACAGCCGCGCCCAGGTAGGATCCGATAAACGAAAACGGCAACATAAAAATCATAGCGATAATAATGAAAATTACGAGGCGCCCCACTAACGGCCAAAAATAGCCGCGGACGTATTCTTTGCTTAAAAGCATGGCCTCAAAGCCGCGTCTGCCGTCTATCAGGAACGCGAATATAGCGAACATAAACCAAATTGAGCACAAAAGTCCCGGCACGACCGCCAGAGCGTAGCCGCCCACGGTAGTGAGAGCGGTCAACGCGGAAATCCAAAGATAAGGGAAAAAGCTTGGCACGGCCAGTTTGTAGGCCTCTAATATGCCTGTTGCGCCCTTGATTGCGTATACCACGGCAATATAAGAAATAATTCCGAGAACAATGCCGGCAAATATAATCACGCCTCCGAATGCCGCTCCCCCTCCGGGAAGCGGTTCCGAAAATAGCGTGCCCGCGGTCGTAACCACGAAAGGTAAAAGCACGATGCCGATAAGAACCCCGAAGCGATTCTTATAAAGCCGCCATGATCCTTTTAAAAGCTCCGAGGTCGCGGGCAATTTAATCGCTGAAATTGGAGTATCCATTTTTTTTAGATAAGCGAAGCCGAATTTATGACGTGCTTTAAAAGCATGGCCGCGTACCCCCATTCATTATCATACCAGGAAAGAATTTTAACCAGATCGCCGTCAATTACCTTGGTAAATTGGGCGTCAACTATCGCGCCGTACGGCTCGCCCACGATGTCCGATGAGACGATCTGATCGTCGGTGACTTTCAAAATCCCGTTCCAGCGCGGTTTGGCAGCGGCTTTGCGCAGAATGCCGTTGATTTCCTCGGCGGAAGTTTTCCGTCCGGAAACAAAAGTGATGTCGGCGATCGAACCGGAGACAACGGGCACCCTAATGGCAATGCCGTCAAATTTACCTTTCAATTCCGGAACCGCGCGCGTAACCGCGATCGCGGCGCCGGTGGTAGACGGCGACATATTTTGCCCGGCCGCCCGGCCGCGCCTGAAATCTTTGCCTTTGGGCGGGCCGGCAACGATATTTTGGGTGGCGGTATAGGCGTGCACCGTGTTTAGAAAAGCTTTTTTAACGCCGACTGTTTCTTTCATGATCTGCATAATCGGCGCGGCGGCGTTCGTGGTGCAGGAAGCATTTGAGCTTATAACCGCGGATTTTAAAACGCCCTCGTTAATGCCAATAAGAACTGTCTTCTCCGATGCGCCGTCGGCGTCTTTCGCGGGAGCGGTCAAAACCACGCGCTTGGCACCGGCGTCCAAATGCGCTTTTGCTTTCTCAAACGATTCAAAAACCCCGGTTGACTCAATTACCAGATCTGCGCCGATTTTTTTCCAAGGCAATTCTTTGGATTCCTTAATTTGGAAAAACTGAACTGTCTTGCCGTCTACAACCAGATTAGAACCCTTCACTCTCACATCCTTGTCGTAACGGCCGTAAACGGTGTCGTGCTTAAGAAGATAAGCCAAATTTTCCAAATCCCCCAAATCGTTTATGGCGACGATTTCAATGTCTTTACGACTAAAGGCCTGCCGAAAAAAAATCCTGCCTATGCGCCCGAAGCCGTTAATGGCTATTTTTGCGTTTTTCATATTTTTAATTATACCTCGGCCGCCTTTGGGTTCAAAGCGCCAAAAAGCAGGATGCCAAAAATCATAAATATGATGCCGTATATAAATGCCGCTTGAGGATTAATGTAAGTCCAAATCGCTCCGCCGACCGTGCCGGCAAGAAGCGAAGAGATGCCTATAGCGGCCTGGAGAAATCCCTGGCCCATGGCAAGGCGCTCGCCCCGAACGAGTTTCGGAACAAAAGCACGCCCCACTCCGTCGGTCATGGCGCCGTAAAGACCCAAAAAAACGAATCCCAGTATGGCGCCGGCGGCGCTCTCCGTTCCGGCGAAAAAAACATAAGCTAAAATCGCCGCGAGGAATCCCCATATCATCACGCGCTTCTCGCCCAGCCGATCCGATGACCTGCCGAGAGGTATGGCGAAGAGCACGAAAGCCAATGAATAAATAAGATACATAAGCGGCACAGACCTGCCGTCAAATCCGGAGATCTGCGCCTTTAAAAGCACGAGCGACGTCGGCATAACTCCCAAACCAAAAACGAAAATTGCCGCCAGAAAAATCTTAAACTGGCCTCCAAAACCCGAAAGAGAAAATGTAAACGGGGGAATCCTAATCCCTTTTTTCTCCGCGCGCGGCCGCGCCTCACGCACGAAGATAAAAGTAAGAAGCGATAATATGCCGGCGCCAAAACCCGCCAAAAATAGTTTGGGATATGAATACCCCAAAAAAGGCAAAAATATTACCGCCGCAAGCGGACCCAGGATGCTTCCGATTGAGTCCATCGCCCTATGAAACCCGAACGATTTTCCAAGTTCCGTCCGTTCAACCGATTCCGCGAGAAGCGCGTCGCGCGGCGCGTCCCTGGCGCCCTTGCCTATCCTGTCTACGACGCGCAGGCCGAAAACCTGCCAGAAATTAGCGACAAAAGCGAGAAAGAAACGGGTAGCGGTTGAAAGCGCATATCCCAATACGGCTAGGGTTTTACGCTTGCCGGTCCGATCCGAAAACCAGCCGGAGAAAATTTTTAAGGTGCTCGCGAGCGCATCCGCTGACCCCTCCAAGAAGCCGACAAAAATGGCGGGCGCTCCCAAAACGCCGACCAAAAAAGCGGGCATGACCGCGTAGATCATCTCGGAAGAAAAATCATTGAACAAACTTACCAGCCCCAAAAGAAAAACGTTAGGGGCCAATCCAAGAATCCTACGCATTTTTAGAAGTTTATCAGAAGATCGGCTGTGTCACCAACTTTAATGCCGCGCCTGGAGGCCTCTCCGGATGAAATTTCCAGAACATAATCAACCGGCTCGGGCGGATAGAAAAGTTTGGGATACGATGACGGATCAAGTTTTTCGGAAATGCCGGCTACGCGGCCCCTTTTTATCCAAATGATATCTATTGAAAAACGCATATCTTTCATCCAGAATCCGTACAAGTCCGGCTTTTCAAAGATAAAAAGCATGCCGCCGCCGTCATCTAATTTTTCCCTGCCCGAAAGACCCTGATAACGCTCCACCGGTTCATCGGCAACATCAACGCGGAAAGTATGCTTTCCAACGACCACTTGCGGCACTGCGGGCGTAACGCTTGCCCGCGGCAAATCCAAAGGCGCAACCGTTTCCTTTTCTCTGCCGTAGAAAACTCCGAAAATCGCGAATATCAACAGGGTGATCGCCGTTAATATGTATTTAGCCATTTTCTGTTAACCGGAAGAGAGCTATGCCGAAAGCCACGGCGACGTTTAACGATTCTTTCCCGAAACCAGAGCGTTTCGGATGGTGAGCTTGTCTAACCATTACTCCTTTAATCGGTATTTCCAAAATCTTATCGGCTTTCTTTAAAATAGCGTTCGGCAGACCGCGCGTCTCGTGGCCGACTACGAGACAGAATTTAGAATTATGAGTCATGAATTTGGCGGCTTTATAATACGGAATTGAATTTCTCGCCTGCTCCACGGCAAAAATAATCCAGCCATTCTCTTTTAAATCATCAATCAACGGCTCGGTTTTGGCAATCTTCTCCCAACTCACGTATTTCTCCCCGCCCAAAGAAACTTTGGCGAACTGCGGACGGATTTTTCCGAAACGATCCAGCGGCGAAGGCGTGATGCCGCACAAATAAATTTTTCGAGCGCCGGCGGCCGCCGCTGTTCTGAAAATAGATCCGACATTATGGATACTCCGGATGTTGTGCAAAACCGCGACCGAAGACATGCTATTATTCTATATAAATGTTCAACCTATTGAAAATCCTGGTAAGCGCGGCGGCGCTCATCGCGATAGCCGGAGCAATCATTTATTTCCTGCCCCATGAAATAAAAATCAGCGTCCTGGAAAAATTCAAGGCCTTCGCGCCTGAAGCCCTGAAAGCCAAAGCCGAAGAAATACTGCTCACGCCGCCGGAAAAACGGGCTAAAATCATCTCTGACCTTGAAAGCAAGCTTGAGTCCTTATCAAAGCTCAACCCAGCGGGCGAAACGAACGGGCTGATAGAAGAATCCCAATCGCTCATTGAAGAGCTTAAATCCAAAAATAAAGACGCCTCAATCACGGAAATCCTGACCAATAAGCTGGCTGATAAATTGATTGGCGTACAAACCGCGACTTCAACGTGCCTCCAATAGCTTAGAAGTTTTTACAGATTAAGATTGGACTGCGCGGTAATTCTGTATTTTCTGCCCCGTAAACTGCCTATATAGGCCGCTACCGCAATCATGGCCGCATTATCGGTATTAAATTCAAAATCCGGCACGAAAAATTTAAGTCGTAAGTCGTTAGTTGTAAGTTGTAAGTTTTCTCGCAGCGCCCGATTTGCCGCCACTCCGCCGCAGAGCAAAACCGATTTCGCCCCAAACTCTCTTGCGGCCCGCATGGTCTTTTTAACCAATACATCTATTATCGCCTGCTGGACTGACGCGGCAACGTCCGGTTTTTTCGCCTTTGGGTTATCGCGCAAATAGTATAGGACAGATGTTTTTAATCCGGAAAAACTGAATTCGTAATTCTTTTGATTTAACATCGGCCTCGGAAAATCAATTGCGCGCGGACTACCCTTTGCGGCAATCTTCTGGATCTCCGGTCCGCCTGGATACGGAAGCCCCAAGAGCCGCGCGATTTTATCAAACGCCTCCCCCGCCGCGTCATCCCGCGTCTCGCCCAACTTCTTCCACTTGGTAAGAGAAGTCATATACAAAAGGATGGTGTGTCCCCCCGAAACCACCAGCGCGACAGCAGGAAATCTAATGTTTGGGGTTTTTTTGGGATTTGGTGCTTGAGATTTGGAATTTATTCGAACTGGTAGCCAGTTCGAATAGAGATGTCCTTCCATGTGATTTGCGCCCAAAAGCGGCTTTCTCAAGTCCTGCGCAAGTTTTTTCGCGAACTCAATTCCGGTCCACAAGGCCGGCTCAAGCCCCGGCCCAACCGTTACAGCAATCGCATCAATTTTCCCTAGTGCCTGTTGCCTAATTCCTAGTTCCTCCAGCAACAGCGGTAAATTCTTGAGATGTTCCCTTTTCGCCAAGTTCGGCACCACTCCCCCGAACGGCCTATGCACGTTAATCTGCGACGAAACAAAATTTTCCAGAACTTTAAAACGCGAACTCTTGAGTCCGCCGGACGCCTCCACGAGAGCAATTGCCGTTTCGTCACACGATGTTTCAATGGCTAAAATTTTCATGTTTTGCGCTGTCTCGCTTACCCCACGACAAAATTCATTTTGTTTTCGGGGCCGCAAGATGTTTCAATGGATAAAATATTCATCGTAACTGTTTAGAAATGCCATCAATATATCCTTTTATAAGATAAAATAACTGCCGGCGGTTAACTCTAATATTAACTGTCCCATAAGGCAAAAAATGCTTTGGACGCTTAAATTTACCCGCACTGCTAATTACACGATAAATCGAGAATTTCTCTTTCGGAAAGCGCATCACCTTTCCCCAGAAAATCCTTGCTTTTAATTCGCCTATATTTGGATGAATATGGATAGCTGAATAAATTTTCTTCTCTGGTACTGCAAGTACTTCACGAACGAACCTCATAAATATTCGCACCATCTTAGCGTCGGAGTTTGAAAATGAAAGTATTGCCGAATTTCTCCGTTCACGCAACGTACCTTCTCCCCAATACAACGCAGAACCAACCAGTAAAAGTTCTCTTTTCGATAATCTCTGAATCGAATAAGAGGCGTGAGAAAAAATAGACTCGTTCTCCTCTTTGATAGCCTTACTACGCCTTGCATTAAATCGAAACAATCCTCTTTTCCACGCAATCTGATTATTGTGTGCTAATGCTTTTTTCGCTTGAGAAGTTAAAATAAGATCTCTAAACCACTCACTTAGCGTTCCTTTTAGAAGGTAGGTTAAGAATTTTGAGAATCTGACCATAACTTTTTCCTTCCAGGCGCAGTGCAATGGCCGCCTCACGTAAATGTCTTCGCGAACCCATGAATATATTCTATCAGAATATACAGCATAGTACAATTAGTGCTCCCATCGGGATTCGAACCCGAGTTTTCT
>CAYJCQ010000017.1:0-9870 GCA_964368725.1 uncultured Candidatus Saccharibacteria bacterium | reverse complement strand
AGTTCAGACGTGTGCTCTTCCGATCTCCACGCCGCCAGCGTTCATCCTGGACCAGGATCAAATCCTCAAATTTGAGAAGTGAGTTATGAGATGTGAGATGTGAGAAAAATTCCCACTTCCCACCTCCCACTGCTCACTTCCGAATAATTGGGACAACTATAAGATTTCTTTCCAGGTAGTGAAAACTCGTTTTGTTCGCCTGCTGCGAACAAAAACAAGATGATTGAGTTTCTACTGCCTGGTCTTTTTATTACTTTTTCCAATATTTAGTTATCAATGTTCGGTCAGATGGGCTTCTCCTTCCCACCGGTGGTGAAAAGAATACACCCACCGAGCTCTTTTAACTTGCTTAAAAGGGCTTGGCGGATGCATTGGTTGATCGTTCAGATTTTTCCTTGTAAAAGTTAACCTTGCTCGTCTACCATGATTTCATTATAGAATCGCCTATAAAGTTGTCAATAGGCCCCTCCTCCCCTTTTCAGTCAGGATAAGTTCAAGGAAATGAAGCGATTAACAAACTGCTAAAAAACATCCTAGAACATCGGTAAACGATTGTCAAAAAAATATCCCCGCGCTATTCGCGCTTCAGATGAACTTCCAACATAACGGTATTATACGGATTCCAAGTTGAAAGTACGTACTTCACATAGGCGCCGCCTTGGCCGTCGGGAACCGTATTCTCGTTTACAATAGCGGGCGCGTACGGTCCGGCTGGCTTGCCGCTTTCGTCCATGCATTGGCACGGCTTCCCGGGCGTGTACATAAATACGCAATAGGCTTCTTTATTGGGATCAAGCACGATTTGCGGTTCGCTCCACGGCCCCCAGGGGTTTTTTGCCGTATGCATACGGACGCCGCCCGTTCCCTGGTACATGACAATCCAAAGACCAAGTTCTTTCACGTAGGCGACAGAGGATTCGCCGACATTTCCTGCGCCGCTTGTCCCTTTTTCTGAGAATGACGGCGTGTCAACGGCTGGCACGGCATCGGTTTCGTTCTGGCTCCAGATGGGGTTTCCCATAGTGTCGGTTCCCGCGAAATAGCGGATAGCCGATTTGTTCTCAATCTGCGCGAGCGGTGTTTTATAAAGATAAAGATCTGTTTTTCTATATTCGCCGCCGCCGAATACGTAGAGATCGCCCCCGAAGGCATCCGCCGTAATCGTTGTCACAAATTTACCGTATTTTTTGGTACAGTTCGGCACGGGTATGGGCGGCGCGCCCTCGGACTTAGTTACCAGGCAGTCGTCCTGGAAGCTTAAGTCAAAAAGCTTGGTGAACATCATATTTGACATATCAGCTGTTTTGACGAGATAAGATCGGTAGAAATTTTCGAGGTACGGCTCCGGGAGCCCGTTGTCTTCGTGAAGCCAAATGTAATAGGCGCCATTCGCATAGACGCCGTCCGAAGGCACGTCAAAGCAATCAATTTTTTCTCCGGGCACGGTCATGGGCAAAAAGTTATTGTTCGCGTCTTTCGTGAATTCAAGCGTTACCCGTCCCTGCGCGTCAATTGCCTTTTGATAGGCAATTGAATTAGGGCATGGCCCGCCGTAATTTTTTTTATTATTGGCTGATTTTATAGTGTCGCCGAAAAGATACCAGATGCGCCCTGCCCCGTCGGCGAAAGAGTTTCCCAAATCGGTGCCTTTTAAGCCGAAGTTGGACTCGGTTTTTGAAAGCGTGGGGTTCTGCGAGCACGTACCAGAGGCAGGGTTGTAAGTTTTTTCCGCCTCGCCGGTAAGTTTTGATATAAATCTTGATTTCTTGCCGTCCGGATAAGGAATGACGGAAACGGTCGGCGCTGACGGTTTAATTGCCTGCGGAGACGGAGACGCGGCCATCTGGGGACTCGGTGAGGGTTGCGCGCCTTGGGGTTGCGGCGAATGTTCGGGTGTTTTGATTGTTTGCGGAGTTTCGCTCGGTTTAACCGGTGGTATTCCTTCCGGGGGTGCGACTTTGCCGCTGTTTTTGGATACAAAAATATAACCAAAATAAATCGCCGCAATAATGCCAAAAAACACTACCGGTAAAATGACTTTTTTCATTAGACTTCTTAAGTTTAACATAGCCAAAAAATAATTAAAAACGGCTTGTTAAGAAATAAACTTGATGCTATCATTGCTTAATCAATAATATGAAACAAGGCATACATCCATCTTACTATCCTGACACAAAGGTTCGCTGCGCCTGCGGCAATAAATTCACCGTCGGTTCAACCAAGCCGGAGATTAACGTGGAAATCTGCTACAAATGCCACCCATTTTACACCGGCAAGGAAAAACTCATTGACACTGCCGGCAAAGTGGAAAAATTCCGCGCTCGCCGGGCTAAAGCGGCCGCTCATCCAAAGCCGGCGGCCAAAATCAGAACAAAGAAAAAGCCGAGGACGCATTAACGAAAACCCCGCCCAGAAAGCGGGGGTTTCGTTTGCTTTAAAATGTTTTTGTTCCGGAACCGGAAGGAGCCGCGGGTTGTGGGGTTCCTCCGGAAGGAGATAATCCTCCCGGGAGCGACGGAGAAACCAATGTGTACGCGCTCGCGATATTGGAATTAAGAGATTTTCCCGTATCGCTTTCAGCTCTGACCGCGTACCAATAAGGCGCGCCCGGAGAGAGGCCGGTATCTGAAAAAACTGTCGTATTAGCCGGAAGATTCTGCTCAATGATCGCGTAACTGCCCGATTGGCCCGTTTGACTTCTTTCCACGACGTATCTTGTTTCAACAGCCGAATTATCCGTCCAAATCAGCTGAATCTGCGCGGCCGATACGGCGGCGGCGGAAAGGCCGGATGGCGCGGAAATTGGTGTTGATCCAACCGTGTTAGAAGGACTTGATTCCCCGGCCGAATTCCAAGCCCTAATTTGATAGAAGAAAGTGCGATCCCAGGAAACCTTGAAATCATTCCAGGCGATGGAATTTGCCGGCAAACCGTCGGCAAGGAAGAAATTCGCCCCGTCCGAACTCTTATAGATTCTGTAACCCTGCTCGTTTATAGAGGCGTCTTGCCAGTGCAAAATCGTCCTTAAGCGGCCATCGTAGACAATCTCGGCTGTAAGATCTGTCGGCGCTGCTGGAACATCAATTTTGGGCTGAATCTGTCCGGGCGCTTTAGTCGCGGTCGGAGTCGGTGTTGGCGTGGGCAATTTCGTCGCTCCGGGGCTGCCAGGAGGAGGCGGTGTCACGGTTAATTTGGTAGTCGCGGTAAATTTAGAAGGCGCGTATGAGCATTGAAGCCCTTTGGGGCCGCTACCGCATACCAATATATCCCATTGGAATGTGATACCGGCGGGAATGTTAGAAACAGTGATTGAGGCGGTTGCTTGTTTTCCGGACAAAGACGGCTGATAGCCATTGTAA
The DNA here is from genome assembly GCA_964368725.1 of uncultured Candidatus Saccharibacteria bacterium. Taxonomy (GTDB): domain Bacteria; phylum Patescibacteriota; class Minisyncoccia; order UBA6257; family 1-14-0-10-40-38; genus CAYJCQ01. The sequence continues at coordinate 6,511 of CAYJCQ010000017.1, read as the reverse complement.
GGCAATGTTTTGCCTCCAGCGGTGAGAAACAACGACGCTCCAACAAGCTGAGTATCGTCAATGGCCTTAAATACAAAGGTAATGTCCCCTGCGGGCACTGTCGCGTTATTTGCCGGCGAAACCAAAGTAACTTTTGGCGGCGCGTCTTTAGTTGGCGGCAATTCAATTACGCCTGTCTGCGGCGGGGTTGGTGTCGGCGCCGCTTGAGTGGTAACCGTGAATTTAGAAGGCGAGAATGAACAATTCACGGGCTGGCCGTTGTCACAGACAAGCACATCCCAGTTAAAGGTGATTCCCGAGGGAATATTCGGCAGAGTAATTGAGGCGGTTGCCGCTTTGCCGGAGAGTTTCGGATTGTACTGGGTATACGGCTGCCAGACGCCGCCCGTGCCGTAGTAGAGCGAGGCGCCCACGAGGCCGTTGTCGTCGGTCGCGCTAAAGGTAAAGGTGATGTTTCCTGCGGGAACCGTTGCCCCGTTTGCGGGGGAAACGAGGGTTACAGTCGGCGGATTGTCCACCGGAGGAGGCGGCTGCGCCGGCAGGTACTGGAAAACAATTTTGTTTGTGGCGCCAGAAACGACATTAGCCGAAAGACTGCAGATTGTGCCATCGCAATTCGGGATAATATTGAAGGTTTTGACTAAACAATTCTTTATAAACTTAGTAATCGTACAGGTTCCGGCGAACTCGTCGTAACCAACGACATCAGTTACGGCGGCGCTGTAAGATCCTTGTACGAGATTCTGGAAGGTTGCTGGGTTTGCGGAGGAAGCAAGCTCGGCGTCAATTACATACGCAACAGTGCCGGGCGGAGCCGAAGCGGTGCTCAAATCCTGACCAACGCGCTTAATCTGTATGGCGCCGATGCCGCCGCCGGGTTTTTCAACCGCGCTCCCGCCGGCGGCTTCACCTCTGAATGAAGAAGTGCCGATTGACCCAACAGTAACGGCTACGGCTCCGCTCGGCGCGCCGAACCATTCAACATTCATCTGAATCATTTGCCATTGGAATGTGTACGTGCCGGCTATAGAGGGAGCGGTGACGTTCCATGTGAATGTTTTTGTCTGCCCGGGAGCGATGGTCTCATTGGAAGATAAATTCACCCAATTCCCCCATACAAGAGCCGGATCGCCAAGGAAATATTTTCCCGCCTGCGTCCAGTTTGTCGTGCCGGTATTCTTCATAGTGACCGTTACCGGATAGGTCTTGCCCACGGACATCGTCGTAGAAACGTTTTGAGCAATAAACTGCGCGTCATTGCCGGTCGCTGACGCATAAGCAACGTTAGACATCGCGGAGATGTTGCCGCTCGCATCAAAGGTAAATATCGCCGCGTAGGGGGCAACCGCACCTATAGTATATGTCTGGATAGTGCCCGGCTTTGGCGCGAGATTCTTTCCTGGGCCGATTGCGCTTGCGGCCCACCAATTCGTTGTCGCCGAACTAGAAGTCCACTGGGTGGTAATGGGCTTATTACTCCAAACAATATGGAATTTATCCAAATCGGAATCGTTCGGCGTGGTCCAAGTCAAAACAGTAGAATTGGTTCCTTTTACGGCCCTTAAATCGGTAATTTGTTTCGGCGCAATAGTATCGGCTTTGGGAGTATTGCGCGCGTATAAGTAATAGCGCCCGAAATAATCTCCGGAATATTTCGGATTCGTCGGTGTACAACCCGCCTTCTGCCACGGCCACCATGCGGGCAAATCATTGTCTTTATAAAGCCCTCCGCCGCTGTTGCCGGTATTGGTACATACCTGCCACTGAATCGCCGCGTCTAAACCTTTCATCGGATCAGGGTCGGTCATATATTTCGTAAGTCCGGTATCATAAGAAAACTTAGCAATCATATCCGCAAGCACCGATATTCCGGTAATGGTCGGCTTTGAATCCTGGCCGTTCTGGCCCGGCGGGCTGTTTTTGGTACAGTTATAACAGAAATGAAGCTGTTCAAAATTGGCGTCAACAAGGCCGGCCAGATAATTGAACAGTTCTGCCCAGAGTTGCGGGTCTCTGTCTTTAGCTTCATCCATGGCGGAGATGACTGCGTGTTTTCCGTGATAACCGTCAAATTCCGCCCTATCAATTTTATTGGCATTCGGATGGCCGTAGATTGGATCCTGACTGCTTTGTTTACCGGATGAAGACAGAAGTTCGGTGTTTAGGTATTTTTGAAGACCAGGCTGGCCCTGCCAGTAATCACCGAATAGGTTGCCGCGCGAGGTTTGGCCGCCGGTTACGCGATAGGCGGCGTTTACAAGCCCAAGTTTATGGCCCCTGGCGCGGGCCAAGTTATCCAAGTAATCGTCTTTGGCGTCTAACCGGCCCCAGACCGCTTCTTTTACAAAGTCGTACCAATCGCGGATCCAGGGATTTGCCGTATAGTAATACGCCGGCTCAACGCCGTACCACCAGCCATGTTGGTCGTCACGCATAGTCCACTGCGCATCCTGCTTATCAACGCCAATGCCAGTCGTGCCCCAAATGTATGTTTCGGTACCGGGGATTCTCGGAGCGTCGTATATCAAAACCCCGTTGGCGTAAAAATTTCTGAACGCCTTGCCGCATTTGCCGTCGTGGTAGTTCTGCGGAGTAAGCCAGCTGTAATCACCCGCATCAGTGTATCCTGTAACCCACTGCGGACGAATATTAATTTCGCCCATGGCCCGTTGTTCCGCTTCCCAATAATCAGACGGGTTGCCGGAAACGATGAATTCGGCCGCCGCGTAAGGCCAGCCGCCGTAGTCGCAAGAAACCTGGTGCTTTTCGTCGGTGTCGCGGAACATCACCCAGTTAAACTGATAAGCGGCATTGTTAATCTTATCAGAGCCATTGTTCTCGTCATTGGTGTCGCCGGAAGTATACGCGTAATCAGGTAAACGCAGATCTTGAGTCGCCGGATTAGTCGGCCCGATCACGCCGCCTTCAAGAGTGGCCTTGGTTTGATCGTACCAAGTAGTCGGTACCACCCCTACCGGGTAGTGATTTACGGTTTTTACCAAATTATTGGTCGCTGAGGTATTTACGCTGCCCTTATGAAAACGTAGAAAGAGCTCTTTATAGACGTTCTGCCCGTCGGCAAGCCAGTGGAGATGCGGATTCGTATTGATATATTTCGGTCCGTTCTGCTGGTTTAGCTGAGCGCTCCACCAGGGCCAGAGTTGAAAAGAAAGCTTGCCGCTGCCGTCCACCGCAAGGCCGTTCGGCCACCTTTGCCAGGAATAACGAGTAGTCGCGGTCACGCCCCAGGAACCGGAACCCGTGCTCGCGTCAAGCCAGCTACCCTTTACGCCGGAGAATAAATCCTGCGGCGTGCCGGTATTTGAAGAGAGCTGAACGGATCTTATAGGATTCTGTTGGCCCTGCTTCGCGTCATAAATATACTCGGTGTTATGGAGCTCCTGCGCCGCGAAGAGCCCGTTAGGATACTGCGTCGTTCCGACTTGAGCACTGAAAGTGGAATCATCAATAAGGCCGAATGTGGCGGTCGGATTTGTACCCAAATTAAATTTAAAATTCACGTCCATATTTTCAAAATACAAAGGCCAGAAAGAAGGACAGCTGGTGTATTTCTGGCCCTGAACGCCGCTGCAGCCTTTCTGGTTCTTAGCGTCGTTCTTAAGCTGGTAGTCAATCTTAACATCTGACTTTCCGGCGTAAGCGTAAATTCTTGCCGCGAATCCGTGCCGGTTATTGGGATTAGTAGTGTCGTAGTAGAGCGCCGGGGCTTCCGCTTTAATCACGGCGCGCATCGGACCGAATTCTTCAACGGTAACAACCGTATCGGCATAAGAGGAATCCTGCTCGGTCAAATTGAAACGATTTACTAAAAGTCCGCCGTTTGCGGAGTTTGGAGAAATAACTTCCTCGGAAGATTCAAAAATGCTGTTGCCGTTTTGGTCAAACCAGGCGCGGTCAATAATATTAAAACCAGCCCCGCTCTTTTTAACCTGGAACTTCAGCGTGCCGGTATTCACCTCCCAATACGCTCCGGCATCAACAACATTTACCTTTTGCCCCGCGGCAGAAGGACAAACCGCCCCGCCGCAATCCTTAAGCATATAAGTAGCGACGCCGCTCCCGGAAGAACCGGTAAAAGCGAAAACGCCCGGTTGAAAATGGATCGCGACGTGCCGGATGCTTGAGTCAAAAGACCACCAGCGGTTTACCGCCTCAAATTGCGCCGGTATCTGACTGCCGCTTAAATTCTCAAGTTTAAATTGATTGACGTTCTGATATCCGCCTTTGGGGAACGGAACAACCACGGTGATCGGAAAAGGATCGCTTACGGTTCCTACGCCCGCGTTCTCTTTTACCGTAATTGCCAAATTTAAATTATTAGATTGCGCGCCGCTTTCTTCGTAAAAAGAAATTGCCGCTCCCAACCCGGACAGAACGGCTACCGCCAGTAAGCCGAAAAACACATTTTTAAAATGATTCATGTTAATTATTATACAACAAATTTACCGGTCTTCAGGAAAAACTTATGCACACTTCATGAGAATCGCCTAACCCACTACTCCGGGGATATCCGGAAGCTGGGACAAAAATTCCCGCTTAAATATATCAATAGAGAATTTGCGCACGCTTTTGCTTATCAAGCTGCGCTTAAAGTTAAGTTTCCTTGAAATTCTCACGGCTGACGCCAAATCATCGGCCGTCTGCCGGTTGAAAAAAACCCCTGTCTTGCCGTCCTCAACGATCTCCAGCGCGCCGCCGCCCCGGAAAGCGATTACGGGGGTTCCGCATGAGAGCGCCTCGGCTGCGACCAGGCCGAAATCCTCAACTTGCGGAAAGATAAAGGCCTTCGCTTCCTGATACAGCCGCGCGAGCGTCGCGTCGTCGGTAAAAGGCACGATCTCTATGTTCTGATTCCACCAACCGGCGGTCTTGCCCCGCAAACTTTGCTCTTCCGGCCCGGCACCGACGATCTTCAATGGAAATCCCAGTTCCCGAAACGCTTCAATAACCAGATCAAACCGCTTGTAATGGAGAAACCGCCCGGCGGCAAGATAATAGCCGCCCTTGCCCGCGCGCCTCTGATCATAGCGGAACTTGCGCGTATCAACCGGAGGATAAACAACAGAGGCGTCGCGTCCGTAATAATCTTTCACCTTCTTGGCAATGAAGTTGGAAATGGCGACTATTTTCTGCGGCTTCTGCGCCGCCCAAGCATCCCATGCCTTAAGATACGCGAAAGCGGGTTTGAAAAAAGTTTTGAACGCCTTGTTTTCAAAATAATTATCCATCTCCCAGGCGTAACGAAGAGGCGTATAGTAATATGAAAGATGGTAGGTGTTCTTGCCGTACCTTATGCCTTTGGCGTAGCCGGCGGTAGCGGAAATAATAAGATCGTAACGGTCCCCCAGATTCAAACTCGCGGCCGCCAAAGGCATAAAAGGGATAAAAGGGCGATGATTTTTACGGACAAATTCAAAATCAAGAAAACTGGTTTTTTTAACCCACTTTTTAAACCTGCCGTTTACGCCGTTATGCGCGCTGTATAAAAGAGTATAAACATGGGCCCCCGGAAACATTTCTAAAAAAGTTTCCAGCACTCTTTCGGCTCCTCCATACTGATTTAGATAATCGTGGACTATGGCGACTTTCATAAAAAAATTCAAAAATTCCTAGAGTTCATTATATATAATATACTGTACTTCAATGAGCTACCAGAGCGCGAAACGGATATTGGACGTAGCAGGAGCGCTTTTCGGGCTTCTCGTCATTGCGCCATTCGTTCTTCTTATTGCCGCCGCGATAAAACTTGAAAGTCCCGGACCGGTTTTCGCCAAAATTGGCAGGATAAGTTCCGGAAAGGCCATAAAGGTGCTGAAATTCCGGTCCATGATAGAGGGGGCGCATGAAATGAAGCCGCGCCTTGCGCGCTTAAACGAACGCAAAGACGGCCCGTTTTTCAAGGTTAAAAACGATCCCCGTCTCACGAAAGTCGGAAAATTCATCCGCAAATTCCGCCTGGATGAATTTCCCCAGCTCTGGAATGTCCTGCGCGGCGAACTCTCTCTTGTGGGCCCACGGCCGCACGAACCCGGAGAAGTTGCCAACTACCCGAAAGAATACGCGCACATAGCGTTTGCCAAAGCCGGGGTAACAGGATTATCGCAAGTGAACGGGGCCTCCTCGCTCCCCTTTCTTAAAGAACTTGAACTGGACAGTTATTATCTCAAGAACCGGTCAATATGGCTGGATCTAAAAATCATCGGGAGAACCGTTGCGATCCTCTTTTTCGACCCGACGGCGGTATGATTTACTAAGCTATCTGCCGATCGGCATATAGCTTAGTAAATTTAGAACTCCGTGATTTCGGAAAGATTTGATTCGAGAATTTTCGCGCTCCCCGGTTCGTCGAATAAAAACCTGCCGCGGAATTTTTTGCCCGCCAAGAAAAGCGGCAACCAGTGGCGGTCGTCGGACCACATTGTATCGTAAGGAATTTCGCCTAAATGAAACCACTGCGGCCGCATTTCTTCGGTTTCAACCGGCTCGCCCG
>CAYJCQ010000016.1:0-10051 GCA_964368725.1 uncultured Candidatus Saccharibacteria bacterium | reverse complement strand
AAGCCCTGCCTGAAAACAGGCAGGGGTTGTTGAAACCGCCGGGTTTCAAGGAGCCCCGAGCTTGTCGAGGGGCGACCCGGCTGCTGTTCAGCGGGTTGGTAAATGTGTAGAAAATTAGCCCACTTCATTTCTCCAATTCTCTCTTTCTGAATCCGGCCGCCACATTAAAGAGGCGCGCGTATTCTTCGGCGGATTTATCCCACGAAAAATCGCGTGTCATGGCGCGCTTCTGAATCGTGCGCCACAGCGACCGGTGATGGAATGTTTCGTAGGCGCGCACGATCGCGACCATCATTGCATACGGATCAAAATCCTTGAATACGAAACCGGTGCCCGAGCTTGAAAAAGCATTATAATCCTCAACCGTATCCGCGAGTCCGCCTGTTTTCCTGACAATCGGGATGTTGCCGTACCGCATTGCCTCAAGCTGAAGTAATCCTGCCGGTTCAAATTTTGAAGGGATAAGAACCGCGTCCGAACCCGCGTGCACCACGTGTGCCAGAATCGGATCAAAAACCAAATTCGTGCCGACCCGTCCGGGATAACGCTTCTCTAGCTCCTGGAAAAATCCCATGTATTTACCTTCGCCCGCCCCCAAAATGGCAAGCTGGATGTTCAATTCCTTAAACAAAATGTCAGAAATCGGAAAGAGAAGATCAAGCCCTTTTTGCTCGGAAAACCGCGAAGCGATGGAGACGAGAAAAACGTTTTTTTCCTGCTCCAGACCGAAACGCGACTGAAGCTCTGTTTTATTCCTTAAACGGCCTTCCAGATTTTCATGCGTGTAATTGGCGGCAAGATATTTGTCCGTCTCTGGATTAAATTCTTCATAATCAATGCCGTTCAAAACTCCATATACTCTTGAGCGGCGCTCGCGAAGCAGACCGTCCAGTAACTCTCCGTACTCCTGAGTCATAATCTCTTTGGCGTAGTTTTTTGAAACGGTAGTTATCGCGTCCGCGTGCAGTATGCCGCGCCGCATGCCGTTCATCTTGAGGAGTCGCGGATCAAAAAAGGGCGGCAAGGTTGATTGGCCATCGTCAAAATCCGTTTCCGAGACAAATCGATGGTCAAACATACCCTGATAGTAAAGATTATGGACTACAAAAATAGTGGCGATGCGGCTCAGTTTTGGATCATCCTTATAATTCGTCCTAAGGTAGTTGCATAAAAGCCCGGTTTGCCAGTCGGAAGCCACAATCACGTCCGGCATCCAATCCGATAAGCGCAAAAATTCAAGCACGCCGCGCGACAGGAGCGCCCAGCGGATCGCGTCGTCGTTATAGCCGTAGATATTGGATCGCTTCTCGTAATATTCCTGGTTTTCGAGAAAATACGTTGTCACCGGCGTCCTGCCGCCGTTACCCTGTCCGCTGTATTTCTTGACGTTACAGATTAAATGGCTCGGTTCGTTTTCCTCTCCGCCGCTCACGCCAGTAGGCACTCGCAGGCCTTCCTCCTCCATCTCAAGCGTGAACTTTTCGAAATCGATGCCGGCATAACGCGGAATCATCACGCGGGCGTCGTATCCCATCTTGCCTAAGGCTCGCGGCAGGGCGAACATCACCGATCCAAGGCCGCCGGCTTTAACAAAGGGCGCCGCTTCGGTCGCCACGAATAAAATCTTGCGCGCCGGTTTTTGCCCGAAAAAGAACATTGGATTGATTATACCATAAAGACTCTTTATCTTTCCGCGAATCTGCATTAAAATATGGTAGATTCAGGGCATCCCTAGCTCAACTGGCAGAGCAGGTCCCTCTTAAGGACAAGGTTCTGGGTTCGAGACCCAGGGGATGCACAATGATTAACCTTGAAACCGAACTTGCCCGTATCCGAGGCCTTAACCAATCGTTCATAGCAAAACTCGCGAAACTTAATCTCCTTACTATCCGCGATTTGCTTTTCTATTTCCCGACGCGCTACGACGATTTCTCAAAAATCGTCCCGATAGCCGAACTCGCCGAAGGGCGGTCGGTAACGGTGAGCGGCACGGTGCGCAAAATAGAACTGCGCCGCACCTGGAAGAAGCATATGACTATCGTTGAAGCGCTTATTGCCGACGAATCAGGCGGCATAAAGGCGATTTGGTTTAACCAACCTTATGTCGCGAGAATGCTCCGGCCAGGAATCCGGGCTAATTTTGCCGGGAAAGTGGCGTACGGCGAAGGCTCCCTGTATCTTTCAAACCCAGCCCATGAACTCATGAATAGCTATTCCGAAACCGCGCACACCGGGCGGCTTGTGCCTATTTATCCGGAAACAAAAGGCCTTACCTCGCGCGGCATCCGCTATCTTATGCGCCCTGTTCTAAAAGTAATTCCGCCGATTCCGGAATTTATCCCCCGTGAGATTCTTGCGGCAAGGCGCCTGCCGGAGACAAACACCGCCCTGCGCAATATCCATTTCCCCCGCAAAATTGAAGATGCGGAATTGGCCCGCAGGCGGTTTGCTTTTGAAAGCCTTTTCCTGCTCCAATTGGGCAATATCAAAGCGCGCTCGGCGCTGGCGCAAGAAAACGCTCATCCGATAACTCTTTCCTCCGAAAATTTTAAAATGCTTACGGGTAATCTGCCTTTCGCGCTTACGCCTTCGCAGCAAGAAAGCTTGGATGAAATTTTAGGCAATATTTCCCGCAACCGCCCGATGAACCGCCTGCTTCAGGGAGACGTGGGCTCGGGGAAAACGGTTGTCGCGGCAATCGCCGCGATCGCGGCGGCCAAAAACGGCTTCCAAGCGGCCTTCATGGCGCCAACCGAAGTGCTGGCGCGCCAACACCACGCGACAATCCAAAAACTTTTCGGCGGGGTTCTCGAAGAGTGGCAGATCGAAACCGATCTGCTTTTGGGCTCGTTCCCGAGCCAGACAAAAAAAAAGGTGGCCGGAGAAGCCGTTTCCGGCAAAGCCGCGGTTTTCATCGGAACGCATGCCTTGATCCAAAAAAGCATAAAGTTCAAGAGCCTCGCTCTCGTCATCGTAGACGAACAGCACCGCTTCGGCGTCCAGCAACGGGCAGATCTCGTCGCTCACGGGCAGACGGAGCACGCGTTCCTGCCCCACTTCCTCTCAATGTCGGCCACGCCGATCCCAAGAACGCTTTCGCTTACGCTTTTCGGCGATCTTGATATTTCAATAATTAATGAATTGCCCAAGGGCAGAGGTTCAATCCTGACTAAAGCCGTCACGCCGGAAAACAGAACCAAGGCCTATACTTTCGCGCGCGAACAAATAAAAAAAGGTAGACAGGCATTTGTCATCTGCCCAAGAATAGAGATGGGAGACGGAAAATGGGAGATGGGAACCGAAGAAAGCAGGGAAAAAATTAAGAAAAATATTCTCGCTTCTCGCTTCTCATCTCTCGCTTCTCAAGTAGAGGTGAAAGCGGTCAAGGCTGAATTTGAAAAACTCTCTAAAGAAATTTTTCCCGATCTTAAAATCGGCATGTTGCACGGCAAACTCAAGACCAAAGAAAAAGAGCAGGTCATGCTTGAATTCAAAGAAGGTATGATTGATATCCTTGTTTCCACATCCGTCGTGGAGGTTGGCGTGGACGTGCCCAACGCGACCGTAATGATTATAGAAGGCGCCGAGCGCTTCGGGCTTTCCCAACTCTATCAGTTTCGCGGGCGCATCGGCAGGGGAGAACACCTGTCGTTTTGCCTCTTATTTGCCGAGTCGTCCGGAGAATCCTCCCGCGAGCGGCTAAACGCCCTGCTTTCCGCTAAAAACGGATTTGAATTGGCGGAATTGGACTTAAAACTGCGGGGCCCGGGAGAATTTCTGGGCGGAAAACAGACCGGCCTGCCGGACACGGCCATGAGGGCGTTATCAGATATGGAATTGGTCAAAGAAAGCAGGGCAGCGGCCGAAAAAATTCTAATCCATGACCCGGAACTTGCCGGAGCACCCCTGCTCCTGGAAAAGCTAAAATCTTTTCAAAAATCAGTTCACTTGGAGTAAAAACCCCCAACTGCTCTTATCCACAGCTCCGCTCTTTGCTAATTTACCCTTATCCTTATAAAATTAAGTAATATGGCTCGCATGACTTCGTTTGCCGCGTTGGGGATCGCAATCGCCTTTGCGGTGATTTTAATAAACGCGGTAACAACGCAAGGCATACACCCCAACGGAAATGTCCTGGGTTGGGTTTGGGCCGGCTCAACTGACGATTCTTTGGGAGCGCCGGCTGTAGACAACGCTACCGGTCTTGGCTGGGTGAGCTTGGACGCGCCCAATGCCGGCTCAAACGTTCCATGCGGCGGATCAATACAAAACTGCTATGGGGTAAAAATACCGGAACTTACCGATCCTTCGGATAACGTTACCGGCTATGCCTGGTCAGGAAACGTCGGCTGGATAAGGTTTGACGCTCCACCGGACACTCAAACTTATAAAGGTCCGACTTACATACCAGATCCTTCACCGTGCAAAGGCTATCCCGAACTGCCGTGCCACTCGGTCAAGAGATTTAACAATCAACTCATCGGTTGGGCGCGCGTCTGCTCTATAATTGATGATGCCGCGGACGGAAACCCGGGAAATTGCGGCGGCCCGCCGGATATAAATTCCGGCGGCTGGGAGGGCTGGATAAAGTTCAGCTCCGGCGCCTATGACCCGGTCGGCAACTACGATCAACCGGTGACTCTCGCGCAGAATTTAATCAAAAACCCGGACGGCAGCATATACGATATTGACGGCTACGCATGGTCTCCTGAATTCGGCTGGCTTGGTTTTAGCGGCCTCACCCTGGCGCCGCCTCCGGATCCTAACCCGGTAGCGGCTTTTGCTCCGCAACAGGCGCCCGTCTGCGGCGATGGAAGCATAAATCAGCTGAGCGAACAATGCGATCCTCCGAATTCGCAATGCGTGCTCGCCGGAAACCCGGGAACCTGCGATATTTCCTGCCAATGCCAGACATCGTCTCCGCCGATCGCGAGCTGTTACGGCACGCCTGATCCGGCTTACTTAAGCTCCAAAGACAAGGTGGTTTGGACGGCGGTTACTTCTGACCCAAACGCCTCATACTCGTGGAGCGACCCGACATACGATCCGAACGGGCAAGATCCTTTTCTTTCCGGCAGCACGCCCTCTATCCAAGCTATTTATACCACCACCGGTCTTAAAGACGCGCAGGTTGTCGTAACTTCAAGTTCGGGTTTATCGGCCACGGCCTTATGCACGATAACAGTCAAAGCTTTCAGGGTAAGAGAAATTATTCCTTTCTTCTAAAATTAATATGGATAAAAACAAAAATAATATCTTTAGCGCCCTCGCCATCGCCGCGGCGATAATCGTGATAATCGGGCTTGTTATCTACAGAAAAAGCACGGAAAATGACAGCCCGGGCGAAAAACTTCTGCCCGAACGGCGGGAATTAAGCAATGAAGAAATCTTAGAACGGCTCTCGGCGCCGGAAAACGCCAAGCCGTTCAAACCCGATCCGGAGCTTTTGAAAAAACTTACCGCTCCGGGGAAATAATCTGCATGGCAGATATGTTTCGACGCAATCTATCCACAAAAATTTCAGCAGTCGCGGCCGCGCTTGGCGCGGGCTTCTTTATCGCTTACGCCGGCTGGTATTACGACGGCAGCCAGCCGACTGCGAACAATCTGGGAACGCCGATTGACGCCTATTCCGTCTCGGCGCAGATCAAATCCGGCGGCCTCACGGTAAACTCGGGCGGCGCCGGAGTCGGGCTTATAGTAAGCGACGATCGGTCAAACAGTAGGAATTCCTATTTTACCGGCCTGGTCGGCATCGGCACCAATTCGCCTTTTGAAAAAATTGATTTGAAGGGAAATTTGAAAATCTCCGGCTTGATAATGCCGTTCGGAAACCGAGGATCCGACGGCCAGGTATTAGCCGGCGTCAAACGCCAAAACGATCCTCAGTTGGGCGCGCTCGCGAGATTTGACTGGCAGGATCGGACGCGTTGGATGACGCTCGTGGGCAGCCCGGGCATAATTCCGTGCGGCGGCTCTTCCTGTAATCCGGGAACTTGTTCCGGCTCGCAGGGCGAGTGGCCGACGCAGTGCGAAAGCTTAGGGTGGAATACCTACGCTTCCTTGTGTTTGCCGGAATCAGGCGCAATCGCTCCTGACGGCAAAAACTATTACGAGGTAAAGATAAACGTATGCCGCAAATGACCAAAAACAGAAAATTTTTTGACGCCCTTATCCTCGCCTTTGGATTAATTTTCCTGACCTCTGTCGCGGCTTACGCGAAATGGTCTCCGCCGCCTTCGCCGCCGAATCAAACAAGCGTATCCGGGCTCATCAACGCGGGATCTCTCAGCCAGACAAAAAAAGGGGGGTTGCAGGTAAACGGCCAATGCGACGCCGGCTGTCCGGTAACGCAAGGCAATACTCAAATAGGCCTGATTATTGACGGCGATTCCAGCAAAAACAAGGGGAGGGTCGGCATCGGAACCGCTTCTCCCGGCGAACAGCTTGACCTTGCGGGTAATATGATCGTAAACGGCTATCTCTACCTTCAAGCCGGAGCTGTTTCGGAATTTCCGGACATAGGCGAGGTTCTATCCTGGACCGAACCGCAAGGCCAGACGCCTTCGGTCACCTGGTCAAAAGATCTCGGCTGGATGACGATCCAAAGAATAGACATATTTGACGGAGCCGGCCGCGGCTGTGTCCAGGTTTTCCCGGACTGCCCGCAGGGCTGGAGGGAATATTCGGTGGTCCAGTCCGGCGACGCCTGTTCCGCAAGCGCGTCCTCGCCTTTCGTGATTATGAACGATTACCGCAACTGCTATCAAAACTTCGTAGTCCAACAGGCGCAACAGTCATCTTGAATGGCAATATGAAAAAATCAATCATAACAGCGGCAATCGCGATTCTCTCTTTGGGCGCGCTCATGGCTTTCGGAGACGGCTGGAAAAATCCTAATACTCAGCCGCCTTCGGGAAATCCGCCGATTTTCCTTAATTCCGGAAGCGGCGGCCAGGCGATTAATGCCGGTCTGTGGCTCAATCACGATCTCGTAACCGGCGGAGCGGGCGTCTCGGCCAAGGGTTTAATCGTCCCTCTTGGAAATGTGGGCATAGGCGATAAAAACCCATCGGAACGATTAGTTGTAAACGGCAATCTTTCCATTGTTGACGGCGCGATAAAGCCGGTCGGATTTGTCGGTTCCGACGACTATGTTTTGGTCAACAGAAACGGGATATCCATGGCCTGGGAGCCCCGTTATTCGTGGATCAGCTTAACCTCTTATGGATCGCAGGCGATGCCTTCGCCTTCACCTTCCCCGCAACCGGTAACATGCTTACTTTGGGGCCCTTACGGTCCGCTCAATGTTCCAGTAAATATAACGCTGAACTGGACCACGACCGGAAATCCGATTATCTGTTCTGCTTCAGGCGGTTGGGGCGGAACAAAGGATGCTAACGGAGGAACCGATCCTAGCGTCTTTCTTAATGGCCCGACTACTTACAACCTAACTTGCACTAACAGTAGCGGTCAAAGCGGATCATGCAGTTTTGAATACGTGCAGATAGGAGGCGGTTACTATGGAACTGGTTCTGGCGCCGGCGGAAGCGGGAGCGGCTGCGGCGACATAGGCGGGTTGCAATGCAGCGGCTATTGCGCCCCCCTCAATTGTCCGGATGGAACGAAGTGGCCGCAATGGTGCGTGCTTAAAAACGCAACTACCTGCGGTTGTGCCGGAACCGCATGTCCTCCGCCAGGAGGCGGACAAGGTGGTGGATCGGGAACAGAACCTTCTCCTTCGCCCTCGCCTTCGCCAAGCCCGACTCTTTCGCCCGGCTGCGGCAACGGCCAAGCCGATCCCGGAGAACAATGCGGCGATACTGGCACGCCTGGATGCGGACCGGTAACCGGTTTTTGTCCCGACGGAGAACCTATGCCTCCCCCGCAATGCAATAATTGTCTTTGTTACTATCCTCCATGCGGTGAGGTACGCGCGCCGGAAAAGAACTTTTTCGCGCGGCTTTTTGATAACATATTCGGACTTGCCGCCAAGCCAAAACAAACAGCACCGCCGGTAGAGGATACCACGTCAGCGGAGAATTCCTCTTTCTTGGCCCAGGTGAGTGGAGGACCCTGCGCCGGCGTCCAAGAACCGCAAAACTGCCCATCGGGCTTTACAGAACACAGCTTGGTATGCACCCAGCTCCAAGGCGGAAACAAGCTTCTGGTCAGGAACTGCTATACGAATAAAAATCAGTAATCGGTTAAACAGCGGTTATAGCGGTTATTGGATGGTTTCCGCCGCTCGTTTTTTGAAAAATTTCTTTCCGAAATAATCAGTTAAGATGAAAATTGCGGCGAGCGCCAGGAAAAACATCCAAAGGCGGTTTAAAACCCACCTCGGTCCCACAAGGTTAACCACCGCTCCAAGCAACGAGCCGATCAGGGAAATAACCGCGAGCCAGACAGCATCGGCGTAAAGATGGGCTTTAAAAAAATCTTTCGGCTTCATATTCATCCAGCCGGCTAAAAACGGCGTCAGACGGTTCGCGTAATACAAAAATTTGGCGAAAATTGGAATGATATAATTTCCATATCCAGCCATGAATAAATTCTTGTCGAAGCGCGGGAAAACAATCCTTTTTGTCGTAATACTCGCGCTTCTCGCGCTCGGAACGAGATTTTGGCGCCTGACCGAGCCGGCTGAAGTGGTTTTCGACGAAGTCCACTTTGGAAAATTCGTATCTTCTTATTTCACCGGCGAATATTTTTTTGACATCCACCCGCCGTTTGGAAAACTCATGATGGCCGGAGCGGCCGCCGCTTTCGGCTACCGGCCGAATCAAAATCCGGCCCTGCTTTTTGATCACATAGGGCAGCCGTTTGATCCCGCTTCGGCTTTTACTCTGCGCTTTCTGCCCGCGCTTGCCGGAACAGCGCTAGTTCTAATTATTTTCGCGCTCGCGGGAATCCTCGGCGCTTCCCAAAAAACCGCTTTTTTCGCGGGTACTCTGGCGGCTTTGGACAACTCGCTTATCGTCCAGTCGCGTTTTATGTTTCTGGACTCGTTTATGCTTGATTTCGGCCTGCTCGCGATAATCGCCGCCGTATCGGCAAGCCGGTCTTCCGGGAAAAAACGCTTTTTTCTTACGGCACTAGCCGGCGCCCTTGGCGGACTGGCTTTCGGCGTAAAAATGACCGGCGCGGTATTCGGCGCGGCGGCGCTTCTTGTATTTTTTATAGAAGCGGTACGCTCAAGGAGTTTTCGTAATTTTATCGCGTCGGCGCTTATTCTCGCGGCGGCCGCTCTGCCGGCTTATGCCGCGCCTTTCGCGCTCCATTTCAAACTTCTGCCCAAATCCGGCCCGGGCAATTCCTTTATGACGCCTGAATTTAACGTTTCTCTTTTAAAAAGCAATATTCCGCCGGAGACGCGGGAGCTCTCGTTTACGGAAAAGTTTATTGAGCTCAACCGTACCATGTACGGCGCGAATGCCGGACTCAAGGCCGACCATTTTAACGGCAGCAAGTGGCGCGAGTGGCCGGTTATGCGGCGGCCGGTTTGGTACTGGTCAAAAGAAAACTTGGGGAAATTCGCGAATATTTATCTTCTTGGCAATCCGGCAGTATGGCTTTTTGTCCTTATCTCGGTACCGCTTGCGCTCCGGTTTTTCAAATCCGGGGATTTGGAAACAGAACGCCGCAAGGCGCTTCTAATGCTTTTTTCCGGATACATTCTTAATCTTACGCTTTTTCTCCTGGTTGACCGCGTCGCGTTTCTCTATCACTACCTGCCGTCGCTTACTTTCGGCATCATACTCGCGGCGCTGGTATTTGAATCGCTAACCGCGAAATTCAAAAGAGATTCTGGACGCCTGAATTTGAAGAAAACTTTTCTGGCGGCGGCTTATTTAGCCGTCGTAATAGGATTTCTCGTTGTATCGCCGCTTACTTACGGAAGCTTTCTCCGGCCGGAAACAAATAACGCGTATCAGGCTTTTCTAGAAATCCTAAATTAGTTTTTGGGTGCCTGACGAGAATTATATTCGGGGAGACATACGGGATTTGCACCCGTGCTGGCAGTGCCACAGACTGCAGAGATCGGAAG
>CAYJCQ010000015.1:0-10248 GCA_964368725.1 uncultured Candidatus Saccharibacteria bacterium | reverse complement strand
ATTCCTCGAAGCCAAAATTAAGCAATTTCAGCTCCAGAAATTCGCCGCTGGCGTTGAGGTCGCGACCGGAGGCGTCGTGGTCGCTATCGGCGGCGTTGAAGTTCCGGTCGGCGGAGTGCTGGTGGATAAATGGGCGATTTCTGGCGCGATAAGCAGTCCCGGGGGTATTTGTCCCGAGGCGCCCGCTCCCGAGACAATGAGTTCGTTCAGGTGTTCAATGGTTTTCACTCCGATTACTCCTTTTTCTTCAATACCGAAGCGTTCCTGAAATTTACGCATTGCCGATTCGGTGAGCGGGCCAAAATAGCCGGTTACGAATCCTTCAGGATAAAGATCCGGGAATTGTTCGTTCAAAAATTCCTGAAGCCGCCGCACATCTTCGCCCCTCGTGCCCAGTCTAAGAGAACGCGTAAACCTGACTTCCTCGCGCACTGCGCGTAATTCCTCCTCGGTTTTATTTAGGCGCGCCTGGAGAGTATTGACTTGGGCTTGAAGCGCGCGTATCTGCTCGTTTAACTGCTGTATAAGGGCTTGTATGGAAAGGGCGCTGGGATTTTGAGCAAAAACACGCCCGGCGGAGAAAACCCCTAAAATCGCGAGAGCTATTGCTATAGATAAAAGTCGCTCTTTCATCATAACTAATTATGAGAAGAAGTCGGCCGTTAGGCAACTCCCAGAATTTAAGGCGCGTAGTGAAGGACATTTACTCTGATTACGTCAAAGCGCATGGTGGATTGGGTCCCGTCTTCCGAGAGCGCGCGTAGTTGCACAACGAAATTGGTATTTGAGAGTTCGCTCTGTGTCCACATAGTATGTCCCCAATCGGCGCAATTTATTCCCGGGTCGGTCGCGCTAGGCGCGCTTGATTCGTTATTAAAATAATTTTCGTCGCCATTAAGCGCGGTGGTTATAATATCAGGCATTACCTGGTTTTCAGCGGTAAAACTTGTGCCGCCGTCCCAAGACAAAGAAGGAGTCCAGCGTTGGATTCCCGCATAACCGGCATTGTTCACGTTAACGTCGTTTATAAGCAGGCAAATCCCGTAAATTATATTGTTTGCCGGTATACCGAACGCGAAGCCGGACATTCTGTGGATCGGCGTGAGCGTTGTCATTGCGCCAGTTCTGGCCATATAAAAAGCGTTTGCCGGCGGATCATCGTCGGAGCAATAACCGCCCGTGACCGCTCCCCATGCGCCCGCAAGATTGGAAAACGCGCATCCAGAGCTCGTCAGGTAACCGGTTGCGTCCAGCACGGTAAATCCGTTGGCGAGGGCTCCTGATTGGCTGTCAGGATTTGTAACCGTAACACTCCATTTTCCAGAAGCCGCTCCGGAAAAGGCGAATGATCCGTTGCTTAAAGTTGAGCTGTTAATAAAAGTAAATCCAGAACCGAGAATATCCGGCTGTCCTGATTTTGTAAGTTTTACCGCAGCGCCGTTCGCGAAATTATCGCCGGTTACCGTTACGTTGCTTATGGCGCTTGTGGCGGCGGCGGTTTGCGTGGAGATTGAATATACTAAAGGCGCCGGCGTTGGCGTCGGAGTAGGGGTGGGCGTTGGCGTCGGAGTAGGCGTTGGAGTCGGTGTGGGCGTCGGCGTGGGAGCACCGGTACAGTCCGGGTCAGCGTTGTCTATAAGGGAGTCGCCGTCGTTATCTTCTCCGTCAGCGCATAAATCCGATTTGTTTTCCGGAGCGTAGATTATGGGCGTGACAGTAAGATTGGTGCCTATTTCAAAATATGACGATTTGTCTCCGCCGTCTTCGGTTGTCTGCGATTGGAATTTGTCTGATTCAAAACGGGTGGAAAGCTCAAACGACCCGCAAACATAAGCGTAGTAGTAGCCGGAAGTGAAGGTATTCACAGGATCAACGGGCAGTTTCGGAAGCGGCGGCAGATCATTTGCGAAAGTACCGATAAAATCAACCGGCAGCCAGCCCGTGCCGTCCACGCGATAAAGATTCGTTTGGCTTGTCTGTCCGTATGCCCATCCCGGCGGGGGCGTTGGCGCCGGCTCGCTCGCCGGCACTGATACGTAAATTGTTTGGTTTGCTCCGCCCGCGCAGGTGTCTTCCGAAGTTCCGTTTTGCGGCCCGTCCTGATCCAGTGTCTTTCCCATGATCGCGGTTCTAGCCACGGCTATACTTAACGCCTGATTGACGATGCGCAGATCGGTTAGCCGGCGTGAATCCCGCGAACGGGCGAGGTATTCCGCCGGATTTATCACCAAGACCGTAAGCGTTGCCAGTATCGCGAGCACGCCTATTACGATTAAAAGTTCAATAAGCGTAAAACCGCGTTTTGACGAAGGCATACATTTAATTAAATTAATAAGTCGGGGAAAATCCTATCCAGGCGAGATATGCTCCAAGAATAAAAAAGAGAAAAGCCATCGCGGATAGCCAGCGGTAATTCATTTTTCTCGCGATTCTGACTACAAGCCGCGGAGCCCAAAGGCGCAGAAGGCCTTTTAAAAAAGCGAGCCATCCCAGTATTGTGATCAGTCCTCGCCAATCCGGCGTCCAGCTATTATAGGCGAGTATATGAAGAGTTCCGAATATAAGCGCCACTACTCCCGACATAAGAATCGCGTCTTCCATTTCTTTCGCCCGAGTCATCAAGGATCGGTACGATTCCTGGGCGAAAAATATTGAAAGCGATGAAATAAGGAGCACAATGCCCCACGCCTGAGCCAAAAAGATGGATATATCCATATTTTAAGCATAACATAAAAACCGCCCTCACGAAGAGGGTTTCATGGCTTATCCACAATCCTCTTGACCGCGAATATGTTTTGGGTATATATTCAAAACATGGTCGTACGGCACAAAAGGGCGGAGTAAAATTAATACTATTAAATTATGCGGCAGAGAGAGTGCGGAAGCGTATGCGCGGGTCCCTGCGCGTACGAGCCGATTACCAAAGAAGAGAAAATCGCTCTTTTGGAAGAAAGGGAAGAGATGTTTGTAAAGAAGCTTGAGTATGTGAGGAAGGCGAAAGAATCTTTGAAATCGGACAAAACCGCGAAAGAGAGTAAATAAAAGAAAGCCCGGAGCCCCCTCCGACCGCGGTCGGAGGGGATGGACTTTCTTCAATTTCACAATAGCAAAGCATGGATAATGGTACAAGAATATTCGGCCGTTATAAGTTGTTAATCATAAGTTTTCAGTCAAAAGTTGTTAGTCATTAGTCATAAGTTATTTGTTAAAAACATGACTCGTCCCCGTTGCCGTTACAAAATCGCATTCTGTCCGAAGTTTCTGAAATTCGCGCCTCGCGGAGCGGGGGCGGACTCTTGTTGTGTAATACAAGTTACGCCAGAGGAAGCTGAAGCCCTGCGCCTGAAAGACATAAAGGGATTGGAACAGACGGAAGCGGCAAAAAAGATGGGCGTATCGCAGAGCACATTTCAGAGGGTGCTCGCATCGGCGCGCAAAAAGGTATCCGAGGCGCTTATTGAGGGGAAAATAATAGAAATAGTCGGACAAAGTAATAAATAAGAGTTTTACTAAGATGAAGGCAGTGCAAATAAAAAAATATGGAGGGAGTGAGGCAGTCGAGATGGCAAAAGACACGCCAGAGCCGAAAGCGTCTGCCGGCAAAATCGTGGTTGAAATTAAAGCCGCGGGAGTAAATCCGGTTGACTGGAAAATCCGCGAAGGATATTTGGATAAGATGGCGCCGCTTACATTTCCGGCAACGCTCGGGGGAGATTTTTCCGGCGTCGTGCGTGAGGTTGGCGAGGGCGTTACCGGTTTTAAAAAAGGCGATGACGTGTATGGAACCGCGCTCGTTTTGGCGGGCGGATCCGGAGCGTTTGCCGAAGTTGCGCTCGCGAGCGTAAAGGCGGTTGCCTTAAAGCCAAAGAAAGTAAACTACCTTGAAGCGGCGGCGCTTCCGCTTGCCGGAGTAAGCGCGATTCAGGCGCTTATGGAGCATATTAATCTGAAGAATGGTGAGAAAATTTTGATCCACGGCGGCGCGGGCGGCATCGGGACCTTCGCCGTTCAAATCGCGAAGCACATCGGGGCCTACGTCGCGGCTACCGCGAGCACCGAAGAGTTGGATTACGTAAAAAAGCTCGGCGCCGACAAGGCAATAGATTACAAAAAAGAGCGTTTTGAGGAAGTCGTAAAGGATTTTGACTCCGTGTTTGACACGGTCGGCGGCGAGACGTACACACGGTCATTTATGGGATTAAAAAAGGGCGGCACAATCGTCTCGATGCTTGAGCCTCCGAATGCCGAACTTATGAATAGGTACGGAGTAAAAGCGATTTCGCAGTTTACGCAGATTACAAGCGAGCGGCTCGTGAAGCTCGGATTACTTGTTGATCAGGGCGCTATAAAGGTGAATATTGATAAGATATTCTTTCTTGAAGAGGTAGGGGACGCATTGGAATATCTGCGTACCGGCCACCCGAAGGGAAAAGTGGTGGTTATGGTTGAGTGAAATATCAACCGACCGTCTCCAGCCACACCCGAAGCTCGATGAGATGAATCCGTCTTCGAGTTTCCCGCGGCGCACGTCTCACCCGCGTGCGCCGCTTCACTTTTTTGATGAGCCCGCAAAAAGTGAAAACTTTCAAGGCCTTTTTGGGGTTTGCATATACGGCATGAAGCAAGACGGCATTTCTACGAAAATCATAGCGATTGTTCTCATCGGAGGGGCTTGTTTTTTGGCGAGTATGTTTGTTCTCGGTCTTGTGCGCGAACGCCAAGGACGCTTCGTTTCGGCAAAGCAGGAAATAGCCGAAAAATGGAGCGCGCGCCAGGTTATTGTGGGGCCGATGATTATCAGTCACGATCCGGTTCAGGATATAGACACCTATGTCCTTCCCGAAGCACTGCGCTACGAGACAGTACTTGAGCCAGAAGTGAGATCGCGGGGTATTTTTAAATCAGTGGTGTACGCTGGCACGGTAAAGGTTTCGGGAGAGTTTTTAAGGGATGATGTGCGGGGCGCGAGCCAGCACGGTTCCCGAACAGCCACCTTTTCGGTGGCGATTACGGACACGGGGGGAATAGAAGAGCAACTCGATCTTTTATGGAACGGCACTGCGTATGCCTTTAATCCGAGTCCAGGCGCTGCGTTTCTCGAAAGTTCGGGATTGCACGCCGACGTTCCCATTGATTCCGGTTCCCAAAAAATTTCCTTTTCTTTCGAACTGCGGCTTAAAGGGAGCGAGGGCATGTCAATAGCCCCGCTGGGGAAAGAAACCGTTATCACGATGTCTTCTCTGTGGCCATCGCCCAGTTTCGTAGGAGCATTTCTACCGTCGCAAAGAGAGCTGACGCCAACGGGGTTCCGGTCCGAATGGAGAATTTCTTCCTTTGGGAGATCATATCCGCAGACATGGCAGAGCGGCGAAGTCGCGCTTCAGCAACTGATCGTTTCTTCCGCGGGGGGTGGACTTGCTCAATCGGGTGGACGTGTATGATATGACCTTCCGGAGCGTAAAGTACGCCGTTCTCTTTATCATCGTCACCTTCGCCGCATTTTTTCTCTTTGACGTGCTCGCGAAGATTCGCATCCATCCCATCCAATATTTTTTTATCGGCTCCGCGCTTTCATTGTTCTATCTGCTTCTGCTGTCCCTCTCGGAACAGATAGGATTTCTTCTTGCCTATGTCGTGGCGACGCTTATGATCGCGCTTCTTATAACGGTATACAGCGCCTTTGTCTTAAAGAATAAAAGGAAGGGGGCTTCGATCTTTGTTCTTCTTTCAATTCTCTACGGCTATCTGTATTTTGTCCTGCGGCTTGAAGATTATGCCCTGTTCCTTGGTTCTCTCTTTGTCTTTGCGCTCCTCGCCGCCATCATGTTTGCTACGCGTAATATTGACTGGTTTGCGCTCGGGAAAAAAGAATAATTCCCGCCAAATCGTTTCTAGTTTGCATTGAGTTCGCCGAAGCGCTCCAGTACTATGGGAATTTTCCTCTAATTTCCAAAGTATTTTTTAACTTCAGTTAGGATATCGGCTGGTTTCTTGGCTATCGCGACGGTATTGCCGTTTTGCAATTTTTCTGGCAGATGGTAGCCCCACGAAATACCAAGCGCTCGCACTCCTGTTTTATGCGCTTCTCTCATGTCGCCGAGCGTGTCAGTGATAAAGAGGCAATCTTCGGGCGCCGCGCCGTATTCTTTAAACACTATCTTGATTTTTTCCACTTTGCTTTCATGCATATCAGCGCCAAAAACTTTGCTGAAATATTTTAAGAGACCATATTTTTCCAGATACTCGGTAATGGGGCTGTTAATTGCGGAAGAAACAATCACTAAAATATATTTTTCGTTAAGCTCCCGCAGCGCCTTTTTTATGCCTTTCACCGGCTTAATTTTAAAAATGCCGTCGGCGTACATTCTAAAAAAATCGGCGTCGTCGCCTTTTTTCCAGTTTTTCCGTTTCGGGCGGTCATAAATGTTGCCCTCAAACCATCTTCGATACTCGTCTGAAGATAGGGCAGTGTGAAACCTTCTGTTTATAGAAAGGCAAAGCTTAAAAGTGTCAACAATAACGCCATCAAAGTCAAACAACAAAACCTTCCTTTTCATAAAAAGATTAATTCCTTGTAATATAGCCGCCACTTGTCCACCGCCGCGTCAATCTGAACTCGGTATCACTCTGCCGCATCGTCGCTTTCTATCTCTGGTATGTTTTCAATCTCGGCAATTTTCGGCCGCTTCGCCACTCCGTCATGAATCGTCTCGCCTAAAGTGTATTCAGTGATGATGTGAGTAAATAAATTTCCTCTTTGGTCTTTAGGCGTTGCCGAAAAATCAACGCGCGGATGCGGTCTTAAATTTCTTTTTATTAACTTCCTCAAGCAGTTTAACTGTCGTTTGGACCGACAGATTGTCGCTGGGCCGCAACACTAACCGATTTCCCAGTTGATTAAGCAACGGAGTTAAAAATTCGTCCGCCCAAGAAGGGGTAAGCGTTAACACGCCGGAAAAATCAATTTCCAATGATTCATCGGGGCGGATTTCCCGCAATGCCGGCTGGAACGCCTTTAATGCCTCACTGCCCAATTGGCGCGAGGTTAATGTTCTTCCAAATTTTTCCACTAAGACAACCATAAGTATATTTAGAGATTAATGACCGCGAGGCAGCCCCTTAAAGATTTTTCCGACCGAGTAATTAACAATTGTTTGTCGGGGCTCTTTAAACGCAATTCCGCATCGCCCGTTGCGAAAAATAAGGTTATCGGATTTTCACTCACAACCCTTTTGACATATTTTAATCCATTTCCCCGCTGTTCGGGAGCGCGACCGGAAATGAATTCGGTAAACGCAACCCTCAGCGCATCGACGTGCGCCGATAACTCCGGCCTTACCCGCCGCAAGGTTTCTAAGATGCCCACGCCGCGATCAGCAAGCACGATCACCCCCTTCGCGATATCGTAGCCAAAAAATATGCCCTGCGCGTCGGGCCAATTACCCAAATTATGAGCGAATGAGTTATCGCCAATTTCACCGGTGATAGCCACAACTAAGGAATACAATTTTTCAAACCCCGGCTTTTTCATCAATTCATACTCCATCTTGATAAGCCGTCCTTGAAAAACAGCGCTCGTGGGACAATGAAACGTACTCGGAAGCTCTGCATTACGATAAACCCAATCTGACGCGATCTTAATAAGGTCGCTTTTAAAAACCTCTAAATCCTTTTCCCGATAATAGCGGTGCGTACCGCCTTCTTTTCTAATCGCGACTAATTTACCGCTCTTATCCCAGCGGCGGAGAGTATCTATGGAAACGCCTAGAATCTCTGCCGCTTGGCCAATATTTACCAGCTTATCGTCCATGAGCTGGATGATAGCATTATTCTAAAATCTATGCAATAGACACCAAAATCTATGCAAAAAAGCGATAATCTATGCGAAAAATCTTAATATTCCTTATTTAATTGGCTTATTTTTCTATTTCGCCAGTTTTGATATATCTCGCTACTGGCCCGCCGCATTTTTTACATTTTCCCCGAAGAATAGCGTCGTTAAGGTGATTTACATAAATACTGTCTTCGTAATTGATGATGGTGGTATTGAGACAGTTATGGCAAAAAGTGATTCGGATAATCGAGCGTAAATCACGGGGCTTAATGAGTTTTTGTAATTCTTCTTTATTAATTTTTCGTTCTTCCTTCGCCATATGATTTTTATCTTTCATGTTGCGGCGATGAAAAATTTCGTGATAAAAACTCCGCCACGCGCTTATCAGTAAAAATATGACGACGCTCGATCGGTTTTCGGAGCGTGATGCCCTCGAAGGTGGTGGCGCGGCTCAAGGCGACATACACCTGTCCGTGCGCGAAGGTTCCGTCGCCAATGTCAATCACTACCTGATCGAACGTTTTCCCTTGCGCTTTGTGAATGGTTACTGCCCACGCAAGTTTCACTGGATACTGTTTGAAGGATCCGATGGTTTTTGAACCGATGGCGAGAGCGCGTTTGTCAAAATAGTAGTGCATCATTTCCCAAGTGTGCGGCGCAACCTCTACTATCTTTCCATTTTGAAGCTGGACTTCTATATAATTCTCTCCTTCGCCATGCGCAAGCGCAATAATTTTCCCAAGGGTACCATTCACCCAGCGGTGCTGCGTATCATTATTAAGGAGCATGACTTGCGCGCCGGGTTTGAGCTGGAGCACGCGATGCGTGGGGATCTGTTTTTCTTTGAATTCGCCATCAACCACTGCTTCATACGAGCGTGAAGCGGCTCGAATGTCAGCAAGTTTCTCCAAATTGATTTGTTCAGCAAGCGCGGTACGTGTGGTAAGAACTACCGAGAAATCATTTTTCGAAGCATACTCGTTGTGACATCGCGTGTTCAACTTCGCGAGCTCTGCGTCAGTTATCTCGCCGCTTCTCACTGCATTCAAAAGCCCGATAAACGCTTCATCCTTCTGGCGATATATCTTTGCGAGTTCAATTATGGGTATATCAAGTTCGCGCATCACTCGCGCGTCAAAAAAATAGAATCCGGGATAGTATCCGGTAAAAATTTCATCTTCCTCTTCAGGCACCACGGGCGGCAATTGGTATAAATCTCCCACAAAAATCATTTGCACCCCGCCGAACGGCGCGTGGGGATTCTCGCGGTTTATGCGCAGTGCCCTATCCACGCAGTCAAGAAGATCCGCGCGCACCATAGAAATCTCGTCAATCACGAGCGTATCGAGATTTCGAAATAGAGACATGCGTTTACCGTTCGCTTTTCGTATTTTTTGCGGCGTGATATCTATGCCGAAACGAAAGAAAGAATGAATAGTCTGTCCACGGACATTTAATGCGGCCACGCCCGTTGGCGCGAGTACCGCGACCCGCTTTTTGGTGTTCGAGCGAAAATAATCGAGTAATGTCTAATACCCGGTGCCTGCGCGGCAGGTCATAAATACCCTGGTATTCGTTTTTTCGAGAAGACGAAGTGTATCTCGAAATTGGGAATTGAACTCGATCGTCGTTTTCGTTTCACTGGGACGAACTGCTTTCTGCTCTTTCGGAACCGGAGCACGAGACGCACGGCTCTTTTCGCCAAAGAGTTTCTCGATTCGGGAATAGATCGCGCCCGTACTCCGGGAGAATTCTCCGGCAAGATACTTTACAAATGCAGTATAGGAAATTTCTCCGCTTGTTCGGTGGCGCTCATATAATGCACGAAGTCGTGCATCGTCTTCTTCTCGCCATGGTCCGTACGCATTCGGCAGATTTTCGCGAATAGTTTTTACCGAGTATGCTTTGCGGAGCTCTGCAGTATTACTGGCGTCCTTTTCATTTTTCACCTCATTATGCATCAGCCGTAATTGTACAAAAATTCTGTCTGCTCTTCAAATTTCCCGATTTTTCTAAAGGCGCGTCAGCTTCCGGATATTGGTTTTGCTTGATTTGGAACGGGGCATGGGTAGTGAGAAAATAGAGAATAGGGAGTAGCGGGTAGAAAGGATAAGGAGTGGGAAATATTTACGTATGGATTTACGTAAATACCATCTCACGATTACAAAAAAAAATAAAGCCGCGCACCCGCGCACCACCCTCGGACAATCTCCCAATATGTTCCCAAAAAAACATTCTAACATTCTGCAGAATGTTAGAATGTTTTCATGAAGCGGAGGAACATGCTCCCGTAGGGTGAAAGAGTATGGGTTACCTCGCGGCCCCGGTATTTTTTATTCAACAGCCCCGCGTGCACGAGCGACCGCGTATGCTGGGAAATGGTCTTAAAATTAGCTCCAAGCTCATGCGCAATG
>CAYJCQ010000014.1:0-10402 GCA_964368725.1 uncultured Candidatus Saccharibacteria bacterium | reverse complement strand
GTTGCGGCCCTTCGGGCCCAGGGTCACCTTGACCGCGTTCGCGAGCTTGTCCACACCCGCTTTAATCGCCTTCCTAGCTTTTTCGTCAAATAAGATTTGTTTTGCCATGTTGAATCATCAACGAATAACGAATCATCTGCGAATTTACGAATTCTTAATAGATCAGTTATTCGATGATGGCTAATATGTCATCCTCGTCCCCAACAAGATATTTTTTGCCTTCAATCTCTATTTCGTCCGGGCCGTATTTCTTGAAGAGGACCATGTCGCCGACCTTTACCGACATAGGGATGCGTTCCCCTTTTTCGTTGACCTTTCCCGGGCCAACCGCGAGTATTTTGCCCTTAACGGGTTTTTCTTTATCAGCCGTGTCAGGAAGAACAATGCCCGACTTGGTAGTTCTGTCTTCCTCTACGGCTTCGATAAAAACGTGGTTTGATAATGGTTTAAAGTTCATGAATTTCTCTCTAATCATTCTCGAATTAAATCGAATTTTACTCGAATACCTCCATACAAACTGATTCGAGATGTATTCGATATTATTCGAGGTTAATTCGAGAAATACTATTAGCGCTCTCGACCTAAGAGTGCTAACCGCCATTTTATTGTTAACACCCGGCCCTTGTCAAGAGGTAACACGAGCTGATATACTGAATTCAGAACCTGGCTCTCGGCGACGGTGACCGCATACGCCCTCCTTGCTTGGGCTGTCTACGGTGCGTCCTTTCCGTCAAAGATAGCCACCTTAAAAACACCAAGGCCCTCCGACACCTTTCGCGGCGCACCCAAGACAATGAAGTAAACCTGACGCGCCGCACCAAATCCAACGACCCGCCCTGTTCCCTGAAGACATGCGGATCGTTTCCCTCGGAGGGCCGCTAAATAAAAAAGCGGCGGTCCTGACGTCATCCACTGGTTGACTTCCCCCTTCTGTAAGGCCTTCACGACTGACTTTTGCGGGCTCCGTTTCTCCTCAGTCGGGGCCGCCGCCCTATCCTCGAAGACCCCTCTGACGCACGTCACAGGGGTCTTAATTATTTTTTAACGGATTCTCGCTAAATTCCTCTATTCTTTTGGTGTCGGGGTGAAACTCCAATTCGTCGTCTCCGTATTTGATGCGCGGCTTGTAGCCCGGAGGATATTTGCTTAAACTGCGCTTAATTTTCGTAATCTGGATTTTCTTTAAAAAAATTTCAGTTTTATCGCCAAAAGCGCTTCTGAGTAGAAACTCTATTGTTCTCTGGAATATTGATGGCTCCCGATCTTTGTAACGCAAATCATCTAAATTTTCCGGAAACGCGCCTATCCAATCACCATTAATATGAAAAAATTGCCTGATTTTCCTCTTATCTCCGTAAATCGGAATAAGATGCCTGTAAAGATTTATCCAGTAATCGTTATGGGGCGGAGAAAGGCGGTAGGCGCGTTCGGTCACGAAATGATTCAAACAAATCATGTCCCGGGCCGCCTCGTGATGGGATAATTTTTTCCTGCGCCAACGAAACGCGTCCAACAAGGCAACTGCGATGAAACGCGCGGTAAAAATTCTGCCTTGGCGCACTCCGAGAATGACGTCAAAATCGGAATCGCGGTGAACCTCGCCGGTAGCCATTGATCCGGCGGCAAGAACAAAATCAACGAAAGGCAAGTATCTAAAAATCCCCGCCCGGCGCAAAAACTTCTTCCACTTTTGGTCGTAGAGAACCTGTCGGCTTCTCTCTTCAAAGGCCTCCGGCGTAAACATACTAAAGCAATCTTTCTGAAGAGTTCGGTTCGTTTTCTTCGGTCGGCTTAGCTAATGTTTTAGGCTCGATCCCCGCGGCCGTGCCGCTGATCTTCAATACATCTTTGTCAATTTTACCAAGCTCTTTATAGGCGGTGTTATAAGTATTAACAGCGGTTCCGAGATGGCTCCCAAGTTTACCCATATAGGTTTCGTAATTTGAAAGATGCCTTCCTAATTCCTCAACGCGCTTCCTGATTTCTTTTGCCGATTCCTCAATCTGGAGCGCCTTCAGCCCTTGCAAGACCGTCTGCAAATAGGCGAGAAATGTAGTCGGTGAAACAATCATCACTTTTTTATCGCCCGCCGCGTATTGAATCAAATCGCGAGTAGACGATTTGATCGCGCCGATTTTATTCACTAAAAGATCGTAATAGAGCGCCTCCGATGGTATAAACATGAACGCAAAATCCATCGTTCCTTCTTCCGGCTTAATGTACTTTGACGTTTCATCAATTCTGCCTTTCAAGTCGTCGCGGATGGCGGTCTCGTAGCGCTCACGGCTTTCGTCATCCCTTGCTTGAATGAGCCGATTATAATTCTCCAAACTGAACTTTGAATCAACCGGGATAATCTTATCTTTTACGAAAATCGCCGCGTCCACGATATCGCCGTTCTTAAATCCATACTGCATTTGGAAGCTTCCCGGCGGCAGCACGTTTTCAAGAACCGTTTTTAAATAATATTCCCCCAGAACGCCTCTTTGCTTAGGGTTTTTCAAAATATCCTGCAAATCTTCAAGCTGTTTCGCGACGTCAACCACCTGCTTCTGGCTTTCTCCAACTTTGGTAAGCTCCTGAGTGATTTCACGGATCATCCGGCTGCTTTCGCTAAACTGATGCTGCATCACCTTGATGGAATCGGTTTTAAGCTCGGAAAGCTTATGGTCCAGCGTCTTCGCGATCTCATTCACCTGCTGCTGGAGTAAAAGCAGGGGCTGATCCATGTTGCCACCCCTATCCCGGCGCAGCATCAAAAAGCCCAGAACCCCGACAACGGCTATAAAAATTATTCCTAGAATTATCGCTGTCTCCATAATTCCATTGTACTCCAACTTGGTGTATTATAAAAATCATCATGCGCACAATCTCCGGCAAAGTTTCCTGGATTGACATTTTAAACCCTTCAAAAAAGGACGTTGACCATCTGCGCTCCACTTACAATTTTCATCCGATTATTCTGGACGAACTGCTTGTTTCTTCCACGCATTCAAGAGTTGAATCCTACGACGACTACCTTTACATGACCTACCATCTGCCGGTTTATGATCCGGCAAAAAAGACCTCGCGCCGCGCGGAAGTAGATTTTTTAATCACCAGAGACGCGGTTATCACCGTCCACTATGAAGCATTGGAGCCGCTTGAGGCGCTAGAGGGCGTGCTTAACGCCGGCGAGGAATTTTCCAGGCGCGCTCTCGGAAAAAACACCTCTGTCCTTGCCTATCACATTATCCAGTCGCTCGTATCTTTCTCTCTGCGCCAGCTCCGGCACATAGAGAATAACATTCAGTTCATATCAAACGACATTTTCAGGGGCAAGGAACGTCATTTGCTGGAACGCATCTCATACATAAAACGCGATGTTTTGGACTATCACATAATAAGCCGACCGCAGAAAATTTTACTGGAATCTCTGCGCAGAGCCGGAGAAAAATACTGGGGTAAAGAATCGGAAATTTATCTAAATGATCTCGCGGGCGACAACGAAAAGATACAATTCCGCATAGAAAACTATCTGGAAATCATTGAATCGCTTGAAGAAACCAACGCCCAGCTCTTGAACGCGAAGATGAACCGGTCCATGCAGACGTTTACAACACTCGCTTTTTTCACCTTCCCGCTGGTGCTCTACACTTCCGTTTTCTCGATTTCCCAGAGAACTCCTGATTTTTGGCTGGGTTTCGCCATCGTCGCTGCGGTAACAGTGATAATTCCGCTCGTACTTTTGCGCGGCGGAAAATTATAGCGGCCGTGACAATATACAACACCCTTTCCGGGAAAAAAGAACCTCTGCCAAAGCCGCAACCGGGAAAACCTCTGCGCCTTTTTGTCTGCGGCCCGACCGTTTACGACCATATACACATAGGAAACGCGAGGGCTTACGCCGTATTTGATACTCTGGTAAAGTATTTGCGCTACCTGGGCATAAAGGTTTTCTATCTCCAGAACATCACCGACGTTGACGACAAGATTATTGCCAGAGCCAATAAAGAGGGGCGAAACTGGAAGGCGGTCGCCAGCGCCTACGCGGCGAGCTACAAGCATATTCTCAAAAAATTGCATCTTACGTCGGTTGACGCCTACGCTCCAGCAACCAAATATATTCCGGAAATCATAAATCAAGTAAAGCGCCTGATCGCAAGAGGCCATGCCTACGAAATTCCAGACGATGGCTGGTATTTTAATCTAAAAACTTTCCCGGATTACGGAAAACTCGCGAAACGCACCGTGGAACAGGCCGAGGACGGCGTTTCGCGCATTGACGCAAGCGGAGCGAAGAGAAACCGAGGCGACTTTTGCCTATGGAAATTTTCGCATGCGAAAAGCACGCCTCCGCCTAAGGGCTACGGCAACACGAAAGTGCCCGCACGAATAATAGGCGCTGAGCCGGCATGGTGGTCGCCTTGGGGGTGGGGCCGTCCGGGCTGGCACATTGAGGATACCGCTATTTCGGAAAAATATTTCGGCCAGCAATACGACATTCACGGCGCCGGCCGCGATCTTATGTTTCCGCACCATGAAGCTGAAATCGCGCAACAGGAGTCTATTTCCGGCAAAAAGCCGTTTGTAAAAATCTGGATGCACGTGGGCTTCCTTACTGCGAAGGGCGGCAAAAAAATGTCCAAAAGTTTGGGGAATTTCATAACCGCGCCGGATTTGCTCGCGCGCGTTCACCCGAATGTCTTCCGCTTCGCCATCGCCGGCGCCCACTATCGTTCCCCTTTTGAATACACTACGGAACTTGAAAGCGATGCTTCGCGGGCGCTCTATTCTATTTACGAAATTTTGGCAAAACTTGAGTTCACAAAAAAATCCGGCCGCGGCGACCTGCGTTTTCCGCTCCAAAACTCCGAGAAGCAATTTATCTCGGCAATGGACGATGATCTTAATACGCCGAAGGCGCTCGCGGCGATATTTGATCTCATAGGCGCGTTAAACCAAATCATCTGGAGAATAACCGGCAAAGACGCGCAAAACTCGGACAAATGGATCAGGGAGAAGCTTAAAATCCTAGGCGTAGAGCTGGAGACATATAAAACGCCAAGCAAAATCAGGGCTCTATTGAAGAAACGCGAGTTATTAAGAAGTAATAAACAGTTTGCCGGTTCCGACGCCTTGCGCAAAGAAATTGAAGCGCTAGGATACAAAGTGGAAGACACGCCGTTAGGACCGCTAATACTCAAGAAACTAAAGAATAGAAATTAGAAAATAGGAAATGAACGCCCTATTCTCTTATCTAAAATGGCACAACCATTAAAAGTCCCTCCACACAATCTTGACGCCGAGTCCTCGGTCTTAGGTTCGCTCATGCTTGATAAAGACGCAATTATTAAGATTGCCGACGTGCTTGCGGAAAACGATTTCTACAAACCCGCCCACGAGAAAATTTACGGCGCTATCATATCTCTTTTTGAACGGCGCGAACCCATAGATATCTTGAGTGTTACCACTAAACTCAGGGAAGACAAATCGCTTGAAGAAATCGGCGGCTCAAGTTATCTGACGGAACTCGTGAACGGAGTGCCGACCTCCGCCCATATCGAGCATTACGCCAAAATCGTCAAGGAGAAAAAAGTTCTGCGCGACCTTCTATCCGCCTCCGCGGAAATCACCGAGCAGGCGCTTGGACCGGCAGACGATCTGGAGCAGGTTCTTGACGAGATTGAACATAAAATATTCTCCATATCCCAGCGTTCAATCGCGCAGAAGTTCACGCGCGTTTCGGACGAACTGCACGCCGCCTACGAACGCATAGAACGCCTGCATAGAGGCGAGGGCGCCCTGCGAGGCGTCGCAACCGGCTTCCCCGAACTGGACGGTATCCTCTCCGGCCTCCAAAAATCCGACCTTGTTATTCTCGGAGCAAGGCCGTCTCTCGGAAAAACTTCTCTTGTCCTTGATATCGCCCGCAACGCGGCTATTAAAAATGGCGTTTCGGTCGGTCTTTTCTCCATTGAAATGTCGCGCGAGCAGGTTGTTGACCGCCTGATTTCGGCCGAAGCCCAAGTGCCTCTATGGAAACTCCGCACCGGCCGGCTCAAGGATGATACGGATTTTGAACTTATCCAGCACGCCCTTGATACCCTGTCCCGCGCCCCATTTTTTATTGACGACACGCCCTCGCCAACCATACTTCAGATGCGTTCCATGGCAAGGAGACAGCAGGCGGAAAGCGGACTCAATCTTATAATTATTGACTACCTCCAACTCATTCAGCCGAGAACCGGCAACGATAATATTGTCCAGCAGATTACAGAAATTTCGCGCGGGCTTAAGGGTTTGGCTAGAGAATTGAACGTACCGGTATTAGCTGTTTCCCAGCTCTCGCGCGCGGTGGACCAAAGAGAAATAAAAGTTCCGCGCCTCTCCGACCTTAGGGAATCGGGCTCTCTCGAACAAGACGCGGACGTAGTGTTATTTATCTACCGCAAAGACCGCGATAAAATGAGCATATCGCCGGAGGAGGAAAATATGGCTGAAATTATCGTCGCAAAGCACCGCAACGGCCCGCTCGGAACAGTCCGGCTAAAATTTGATCAGGAAAAGGCAAGTTTCAGAAGCATAGATAGAATGCATATTGCGGAAAACGTGTAAGGTATGCTGCCCGATTCCATAAAACGCTTTGTTGATCTTTTCGCCGCCTTGCCGGCGATAGGGCCGCGGCTCGCTACCCGGCTCGCTTTCTACCTTGCCCGCCAAAGCAAGGGCTTTATCCATGAACTCTCAAGAGCGATAGCCGGACTCGCGGAAACTAAAACCTGCGCCGAGTGCTTCTTTCCCTACGAAGTTTTTCAAAGCATCGGGGGCAAAGGCAGCTTGTGCAGAATCTGCGCCGATTCCAAACGGTCGCAAAACGTAATCGCCGTAGTAGAGAAAGAAACTGATCTTATATCTATTGAAAAATCAAAAAAATTCGCCGGCCGCTACTTGGTATTGGGCGATCTAGGCAGAGACGGCGTGCTGGACACCGAGCAAAAACTGCGGCTTACCCATTTAAAAAACACCACGGCAAAACGTTTCGGCCAGGCGGAAGAAATCATTCTTGCCTTGAATCCGACGACATTGGGAAACATGGAGGCCTCTTTAATAACCCAGGAATTGAAGCCGATCGCGAAAAAGATAACCCGCCTCGGCCGAGGCCTGCCAACCGGAGGAGAAATTGAATTCGCGGACGAAGATACTCTGGCCGGCGCGCTCCAGAACAGAGGATAAAAAAATCACCAGGCATACGCCTGGTGGCTTACAACTAATCGCCGCGCCGGATGAACCGGAATATCCTAAACTTAGGCGCCTGCAGATGAATTCGCCTGATGCCGCAACGAGATCTATCGTGGCCGTTTACGGGAAGACCTCGAAGATACGTATGAAAAGGCGATATTCTGCGGACGCCGAAAACCTCGCCAAATCCCAGCGCCGCGCCGTGCGCTACCCTGCGCATAAAACGACGGAACCGACGAGCCGCTTTCACTGTTATCTCCTTCGCCCCCGGAACAAAAAGTGCCGATGGCTAGACTATCACACAATGACTCCCCCGCCAAGCATCTCGCCCGATTTTGAATAAAAAACAGCCGACTGGCCCGGAGCGACAAATTTGACCGGCTGGTCAAATTTGAGAATCATGAATTTTGAATCATGAATTTTGGCTTTTGTTGATCGATCCGTAATTCCTAATTCATAATTCATAATTCTCGCTTTAACGAGCGGCTGCCTGTATCGCACGCGCACATAGACCGGAATCATAAATTTAGAATCATGAATCATGGGACGGATTAAATTTAAATCGTGAAGCAATATTTCTTTCCGATAAAACGCCGGATTATCACTGCCCTCCGCCACCACAAGCGTGTTTTTCTTAACGTCTTTTTCTATAACGTAGTGAGGCTGCGTATCTTTCCCCCTAATTCCTAATTCCATATTCCTTATTCCTAAATGGCGCTGCCCGATCGTATAAAACGCCGCTCCGCGGTGTTCTCCTATCTTCTCGCCGGCCGTGGTTAAAACAAGGCCTTTTTTCTCGGGGATATAATCTTTGAGAAAACCCCGAAACGTAACTTTGCCGAGAAAGCATATCCCCTGCGAATCCTTCTTATCCGCGTTCAATAACCCAAACCTCCGCGCCAGCCTCCTCACCTCGGGTTTTTTATACTCGCCAATCGGGAATAAACAGTATTTGAGCTGTTCCTGCGTAAGAGTCCACAGGAAGTAACTTTGGTCTTTGTTCAGATCGCGAGCAATCATCAACGAATAACGAATTTCTTTCGAGTTTACGAATTTTTTATTTGCTATTCGCTTATTCGTAATGGATTCGCTATTCGCTGATGAACGGATCCGCACGTAATGCCCAGTCGCCACATAATCCGCCCCCATCTCAAGCGCTTTCTTCAAAAACAGCCCGAACTTAATCTCACGGTTGCATTCCACATCCGGATTCGGCGTAAGACCCCGCCGATATCCGTCAATCATGTATTCCACCACCTTTTCCTTATACTCTTTTTCAAAATCAAAAACGTAGAAAGGTATACCCAAAATCTCCGCCGTCCGGCGCGCGTCTTCCGCGTCTTGCTCGGCGCAGCCGTCCACGTTGTAACAGCGCATATGGACCCCGACCACTCCGTATCCCTGTTTTTTGAGCAATGCGGCGGCAACCGATGAATCCACCCCGCCGGACATCGCTACAAAAACTCTTTTTCCCTTATTTAGTATCTTCCGCATGTCCAATAGTTCCTGATTTATAATTCATTATTCACTAACCGGCCATTCCTCTATTGCTTTCTGCCAGCGTTCCAGCGTTCCGCAATCATACCAGCGGCTCACCCCCGGAAAACCGGAGAGCTTCCGCGCCCGCGCCAGAGCCGGAAAAAGATCGTATTCCGCCATAAGAAACTCCTTTTTTGACGCCCCTTCTATGTGCCGGCGCACTGAAGGATTAATGATGTATAGTCCGCTGTTTGCCAGATTGGAAGGCGGCGCTTGCGGCTTCTCTATAAATTCCACAATACGATCGCCCTCTAGGCGCGCGATGCCGTATTCGCTCGGCCGCTCCACGGCAACGAGCGCGAGGGTTGCCGAGCCGCCCGCTTCTCCGTGGCGCCTTGCCATCAGAGAAAGATCAACGTCTTTAAGTTCGTCTCCGTTGGTCACAAAAAACGATTCATCAGCCGCCCATTTTCCGAGCCGATGGAACCAATACCCCATTGTCCCCATTGGCTTTAGTTCTTCTTCCACGGAAACAGAAATTCCATCAAAAACGCCGCCCCACCTCTGAAGCCACCAG
Organism: uncultured Candidatus Saccharibacteria bacterium; assembly: GCA_964368725.1. Taxonomy (GTDB): domain Bacteria; phylum Patescibacteriota; class Minisyncoccia; order UBA6257; family 1-14-0-10-40-38; genus CAYJCQ01. The sequence continues at coordinate 1,125 of CAYJCQ010000014.1, read as the reverse complement.
GAAAATTCTTCCCGATCTTTCGGGCGGATAATAACTTTCACCTCGCGTACGCCGTGTTTCCTAAAAAGCTCAATTAAATAATTTACGATCGGCTTCCTACGCACCGTCAAGAGCGGCTTCGGAATCTCCAAAGTCACCGGACGGAGCCGCGTCCCTTCGCCGCCGGCTAAAATTATGGCTTTTGTGATTTCTTTCATGACACGACTTTAAGCAATGCCTCCGCTTTGACCAGATCTTCCGGATAGCCGATCGGAATATACCAGCTGGCGAGCACGCTTTTTATTTTAGAGCCGGATTTAAGCATAAGCATCAAGCTGTCAGTCAGGAAATGCTCGTTTTTATGGCTCGGTGGGGGCGGAAATTTAAAAATCTCGGCATTGAGCAAGCATGGACCGCAGTTAGCGAGATTGCCCTTCGGATGCTCCGGCTTCTCCTCTATTTCCGCGACCGTGCCATCCTCATTTAAATTCACAATACCGAAGCGCTCCGGATGCTCCACTGGAGCCAAAACCATGGTAATGCTTCCGCTCTTAACGCAGGCGCTTATTGAAGAGGGGTCAACCAGGTCGTCAGCGTAGACGACCAAAAAATCCTCCTTGTCCAAGAACCGCTTGGCAAGCTCAACCGCGTGATAGGTGCCTCTGAGTTTCCCCTGTTCCACGTAGGAAACCCTCTTGCCGCGGAACTCAATCCCTAAATACTGCCTGACTTTATCTCCGAGATAACCGACGACAACGATAACCTCGTCAACCTCCGCTGGGAGCGCGGCGAAATGATAATCAACCAAAGGCCGCTCCAAAACGGTAAGCAATGCCTTCGGATTGTCATTGGTGAGAGGCCTCATGCGAGTGCCTTCGCCCGCGGCCAAAAGGACGCATTTCATATTTGAATAGTATAACTATCCGAGGCGCTGATTTGCAATCATCGTAAGCTGACGCTATAATAAAATCTCAAATTCTGAACACCAAATACCTAAATAAAATCACAAACCACAAGCACCAAATTCCAAACAAATTCTAATATCTAAATTCTAAACGCTTTGGTCATTCAGAATTTCGGCCATTGGATATTATTTGTGATTTGAGATTTGTAATTTGGGATTTTCAAATTTCATGCTGACCTATA
>CAYJCQ010000013.1:0-10825 GCA_964368725.1 uncultured Candidatus Saccharibacteria bacterium | reverse complement strand
AAGATCAGGGACGCGGTTTTCGGCAATGTCGGTTCTGTTGTTGCTTTTCGCGTGGGCGCGGAAGACGCTGAATTTCTTGAGAGGCAATTCGCGCCGGTTTTCGGCAAAAGCGATCTCATCAACATAGATAATTTTAACGCCTATGCTAAAATACTCATAAACGGCCAAACCGCGCTTCCTTTTAATATTAAAACTTTGTCGTCTCCGAAAGGCAACAAGGAGCGCGCCGATTCAATAAAAAAACTCGCGCATCAGAAATACGGCGCAGACAGGCGGACGGTGGAATTGGATATTTTAAACCGATTGCGCAACTGACAATATGCCAACATCAGCGGATTCAATTAAAGATCCTGCCGGAGCGCCCGGAGCGGAAAAGGATATCGTTGGAGGCGAGGCAAAAAAGCCGTTTGATTTGAAGGCCGCGTTGGATGATCCGGAATTCAGGAATTTTAGCTCCGGCTATGGAGACGCGGAAAGAGTTGATAAGATTCCGACCGAGGAACTAGGAAAGCGTTATGAGGCGTTTCAAAACAAAAAAGCGCTTGAAGCGGCTCTGCAGAATTTTTTTGAGGAAGAAATAAACGCAAATTTAGGCGTCAGCCTCGGTTCTGAAGGCAAGCGGGTCCTATTTGAGTATTTGGAAAAAGCGGCGCGCGAAAACCCGGAGCGTTTAAGGGAGCTTGCCGCGGAGTGGAAAGCGGTTGAAGCGAAGAAAAAGGAAATAGCCGATAACGACGCCTTAATCGCGCGCTTGGGCGGCGAAGAAGCGCGCGCGGCAAAACTCGCCGAACTAAAAACCGAAGAAGAGAAGCTTTATGAGCAAAAGAAATTTGGCGAACGGTATATGGATCCAATAAGGGCAAAAACGGATAAAGCCCGGAAGTTTTTAAGTTCTCCGGGTACGACTGCCATCAGTTTTTTTCTAAGCGGCGGAGTGTGGGCATTTAGAAAAGCCGAGGAAAAAGGATTATTGGGCATAAAAGTGAAAGAAGGAGCGCGTGAGCGGCAGAAGTTTGAAAAGATGCCGGAGAAAGAACGGTCCGAATTTTTTGCCGGAGTTGATAAAAAAATAGCGGAATTTGGAATGAAACGCAAGGGGCTTGAAGCGGCGTCCGGACGCGCTGACGCCGGCAAGGAATATAAAGCGCTTTTCGACGAGACCAGAAAGGCCTTTTTTGGCGCTTTTGAGGGCACGAAGGCAGTTTACGCGGCCGTGCTCGCTAAAGCGTGGGAGGAGGCGGCCGGATCCTTTGCCGGTGGGAATTTGACGCTGGAGAGCGGCGAGAAAATCCAGGCCGCGCTGGATCGATTTCAGAAAATTAAGGACAGCTTGCCGCCGGGAGTAGAGCTTCCAGCGACGCGCGAACGTCTTAATGAGATGCAAAACAGTTTAAATGACGCGATTGAAAGTGTGTCACGCAATATCGTTTCAAGCGCGCTTGAAAAATATAGGCCGGGAGTGAAAGTTGTAAACGAACTTGAAGAACTTCTTAAGCCGGTTGAGGGTAAAGAGCGGTTAGGCGCAAGAAAAGGCGAGGCGGTACACGAGTTTGTGCGCGGCGAGGTAGAAAAACACAGGGATTTTCTCACCGAGCGCTTGACGTCAATAGACGCAGAAATTAAAGCCGCTGAAGCGGCTAAGAATGATGCTCGCGGTGAGCTGGAATACCAGAAAAATTCCGTATTTGTGAGAGGTCCGAACATCGATCGTACAGAGAAAGACCTGCTGGAGTTTGGAATAGGAAGAATAGAAAAAAAGATTTCTGGACTGGATAAGCAAATAAAAAAACTAGGGATGGAAAAGCAGAACGTAGAAGAGAAAAGACTCGCGCTGGGGGAATTTCTTGCGGTATCGCGTGCAGGGGCGGAAAAACGGGCAGCCGAGGCGGCGGCGAAGGAGGCGGATATTAAAGCCGAGGAAGATAAAAAGAAAATAATTGAAAATTTCGAAAAACAGCTCAAAGAGAAAAGAGGCGCGTACATGGCCGCCTATAAGGAATATAGAGCGAGCAAAGCACCAGAAAATAAGTTTCCCTTGGGCGAATACGGCTTGCCCGTCGGTATTGAATACAGCCGCGCGGATAAGTTTTATCGGGAATACAGTCAGTTTTTAGAGGCATATGCCAAAACGCTATACGGTCATAAAAAGGAAGAGCTTGTAAAGCGCGGATTGTCGGGAGAAAAACTCGCAAATGAGCTTGCCGAATTCCAGGCAGTTGATATTTTCTCCAGGTTTTTCATAAATGAGCAAAAAGATTTTGATAAAGAGAAAGCCGGAATTTGGCCGCCAAAGCAAAGAATGGCGCTCATGAAAGGACTGGGGAAATGGAGCCGCCTTCCAAAACCGGTTCGCTGGGGAATTTCAACCGCGCTCGCTACCGGACTTGCGGTCGCTGGCGGCCTTGCGGCGACCGGCGGCGCGGCCGGGGTGCTTATGTTTGCGGGTTACCGCTACGGGCGCGTCGCCCTTTCCGCTTTTACGGTTGCGGGCGCGAATAAACTTTTTGAAAAAATTACTCGTCCGCTTCTCGTAAAATCACGAGAGAGAGCTATTGACGAATTAAGCAGGCGAGAAAATCTGGTTGATAATCTTGTTGCGATGCGCGAAGAATACAAAAAAGTTCTTGAAGAAGCCGCGAAGCGCGAAAAGCGCGCAAATATCGCAAAATTCATCGTGGGCGTCGCGGCTGGCGGAAGCGCGATTGTATGGGGCGGAGCGCTTGATCATGCTTTTGCCGATGCCAGCACCGCGGTAACCGAAAGATGGGAAGCGGCCGCAACCCCTCCCGAGGCGCCGTCTAGCGAATTTAGTTTTGAACATGGTTCAGCTAGAGCTGTTTTTGATAAAGACGGCGATATTGTTAACTTTGAGACCCAAACAAGCTTTAAGGGTCTTGATGGAACCGAATATATGAGCCCGGCGGCTAAGTCGCATCTTGATTCAGTTACGCCTGTTTCGGGTTCATCAATGGAGGGGGAAGTGGCTGAAGCAGGAGAGCAGATGCTGCGCATGGAAGGCAAGCATCTTGCCGCCAATATCCGCCTTTATCACGAGCTTCAGGAGGCGGGCAAGCTCAAAGAAGCCGCCTCGTTGAAGGGCGAGATAGAAAGCCAGGTCGCGCGGCTTACGGAGAGCCGGGGCGCCGATTTTTTGGATAAAGGCAAACTCACCGATTTTTGGGGACGGGTTCATGAGATCCCCGCGCCGCCGGGAGCGCCGGAGGCTCCGCCAACACCCGCGCCAGAAGCGATTCCTGAAAGCGCGCCTGTTCAGCCGGGGTCGGCAGAGGCGCCGCCACCGCCGCCGGGAGAAGCGATTTCGTCTGATCGCGTTGTTGTCGGCGACCGGGAAATAACTTTTACGAGAGGCGCAGACGGGAAAATTACCGGCATTGGCGAGTCGCGTCTCGGGGACGAGGCGATTGACGCGGGCAGAGTTCTTCGCGGGGGCGCGAATGAGTCCTTAAAAGCGAAATTCGCGGAGCAAACAACAGCTGAACTCTCCGGTAAATGGAGCGATTTGCAGTCAGAGGCCCGTGAACTTGACGAGCGGCTCCAGATTCTTAAGTCAATTGACCGAACCGCGCAGAGGGACGCGGCGGAGTTTTTGCTTAAAGACATAGAAAGCCGGGTTGCGGAAATAGAGCGCGACTATGGAGCAAGCGCTCTTGATCGGGGCAGGTTTCCGGATTACGTGGAAAGGTATCTTAAAGAGGGTGTCGCAAAAGCCGGAGCTGAAATTGAGGCGATGTTCCCGAAGATTCAGGGAGAGGGAACAGAATATTTTTCTAAAGAAATAAATGATCGGCTCCATACTCGTTTCAGGGATTCTTCCTTGATTGAATGGGAACAGGCGGACAAGGAGCTTGAAGCATGGGCGAGAAATTTTGACCAATCCATGAGAGAATTCGGAGAGCTTAAAGCCGGAAATCCCGTACAGGCGGGACAGCTCCTTGAGCGGCTGGGTAAGGATATTGACGCGATTGAGGCGAAGTACGGTTCCGGAGTCATAAACCGAAGCGAACTGCCAAAATATCTGGAAGAATATTTAAGCGGGCGCAAACTGCCAGCCGACTTGTCGTCAGTGTCTTCCGGAGAGGCGCCTCCGAGTTCAGCCGGAGGGCGTTTGGAGGCGATTCCGGCCGAAGAAAGCGAGGCAATGCCTAGTGAAACGGTTGAGGCGGCGATATCTTCAAGACAAATTGACATTTACGGCCAGGAGCTGCGCTTCAGTTATGATTCAAAAGGCAAAGTCGTTGGTCTTGAGGCCTATGCCAAAGAAGCGGCGTTTCCGGAAAGGATTCTTCGTAAGTATGAAATCTGGGAAGCGGATCCTCAAAAGTTTTTTACAAAGGGAGCTCTTGAGCGCGCCCAATCATCGGGACGGCTGGATGAGCTTGTGGCTAAAGGCAGGGAGTTGGATCAGACGCGGAAAACTTACGAAGCGCTCGCGAAACAGTTCCGCGTCCATGATCTGCCCACCGAGCTGAAGCCGCCTGAACTTCTATATTTGGGCGAGAATATGCGCAGGCAAGTGTCGGAGCTGGAATTTAATTTCGGCGACGGCGTGCTTGACCATTCAAAATTCACGCCTGACATGGCTGAACTGATACATAAGGAAATACCGCTTAATTACGCTTTCGGCCGGCAGTGGCTGAAGTTTGACTATGACAGCGCCGGCAGGACAACCGGCGTAAAACTGCCGGAAGGGGTTTTGGCGCGTTCCAACGGGCTTGAATACATAGCAGAAGCCAATAGAGATACCCTTATTGGCGAATGGGCGAGTAAGAGCGGCATAGCGGATCCGCGAGACGCGGTCGGCCGACTGCGCGAGCTTGGAAGAGAGTTTTGGACGGAATCCGGCATTTACCAGTCGCTCCGGGATCAGGCGGCCGCCGATCCGAAATTCGCGGCACAGTTTGCCGAAGAAATAGAATCGGTGCGGCGCGATCTGGAGCGTTTAGCCGGCGAGATTCAGAAGCCGGGAGTAAATATTTTTGACAGCCGCAAACTGACGTCGGCGGCGCGCGAGATTATGGAGCATAAAGGCGGCACTGGAGCGAGCGCGGGCGCTTCGGCGGCCCCGGCGTGAGCTTCCGTAAGGAATCCGCATAGAAGCGGCAAAGGTCGTTTCAATATGGTATATTTGAATCAATTATGAATAAGGCGGTTGAAGAAAATTTAATCAAAACCCTGCATCTGGATATTTTGCCGGCCGCGAAACAGGCGAAAGTTCTTGAAGACATCGGCGCCATTCTTTACCAGCGCATTCTGATGCGCGTATTGGAGAATATGGATGACGCGACAAAAGGCGAATTTGACGCTCTTCTGGGTTCTGATCCGAAAGAAGACGCGGTCCAAAAGTTTCTTGAGTCAAAGGTCCCAAAATTCGGAGATTTAGTTTTAGATGAAATCGGCAAATTCAAAGAGCAGGCGCTCTCTGTCGTCGCCAAAGCCGCGCAATAGGCGTGATAAGAAAAATAGCGCTTCAGGCATAGAATCCATAAAACAGCTGTTGTTTAGAGGAGCGCTTAAAGAGGCAAGAGCCGACCTGGGGGAATATCTTGGAAGCATTAAAGTTTCTTCGGTGGAGGCGGGAACCCTCTACGCCGAAATCGCCCTGCTTTATTTGCGCATGAACCGGATGGTTCTTGAGAATTACGGCGATTTTCAGAATGACGTTATTAAGGAACTCAAGGATTTGAATATTAAAGAAAAAATTTTAACCCAATAAGGCGTAAAACAGACGCCGAATTAAGACGCTAAATAAACGCCAAGATGAAAATTTTTATCACCCGCCGCATTCCAGACCGCGGCGTCAATTTTTTAAAAGACAAGGGTTTTGAAGTCGCAGTGAGCCCAAAGGAAGGCGTACTCACCAAAGAAGAATTTTTAAGCGCCATAAAAGGCAAGGGTTATAACGCGGTGCTTTGCCTTTTAACCGACAAAATTGACGCCGAGATTTTGGGCGCCGCCGGACCCCAGTGCAAAATTTTTGCTAACTACGCGGTCGGATTTGATAACATAGATTTGAAAGCCGCCGCAGAACGGGGGATTATGGTAACGAACACCCCCGACGTACTCACTGAAACCGGTGCCGACCATACGTTTGCGCTTATGCTCGCGATCGCGCACAGGATCGTTGAAGCGGACCGTTTTATGCGGGAAGGCAAATATATCGGCTGGGCGCCAATGCTCTTCTTAGGGAGCGATCTGGCGCGCAAAACGCTGGGCGTGGTTGGTTTGGGCAGAATCGGGAGCAGGGTAGTTGAACACGCGGCCAAAGGTTTTGAAATGAAGGTTTTATATTATGATCCGCGCAGAAACGAAGAATTTGAAAAAGAGTACGGGGCGGCTTATGTCCCCGTTCTGGATGATTTGCTTCGCCAAGCTGATTTTATAAGCATCCATGTGCCGCTCCTGCCGCAAACAAGACATTTGATTAACACCGAAAAACTTCGGCTTATGAAAAGGACGGCTTATCTTGTAAATACGTCACGCGGCCCGATTATTGACGAGCGAGCGCTTGCCGAGGCATTAAAGCAGGGGATTATAAGAGGCGCGGCTTTGGATGTTTTTGAAAACGAGCCTCAGATGGATCCGGCTCTTAAAGATTTGCCAAACGTGATTATAACACCGCACATTGCCTCGGCGACGGAAGAGACCAGGCAAAAAATGAGTGAGGTGGCGGCTTTGAATATTATCGCGGCGTTTGAAGGGAAAACGCCGCCGAATTTAGTGAAAGTTTCGTTGTGATGCACAAGTTCAGAAACATATGAGACTCCCTAATGATTAGGGAGAGTGCGCATATTCAACAAATTTCGGGGTACCAAAGGCTTCATTTCAACCTGGGAGCGTGTGCTACGCTTCCGGTATATGATCAGCGAAGAAGCAAAGAATCGATGCCGTGTTCTCGCTTTCTGGGAGAAATACGGAACTACCGCCACAAAGGAAGCATTCGGGGTATCACGACCGACTCTCTTTCGGTGGCAGAAAGCTTTAAAAGAAAACGCGGGTAAGCTTGAATCGCTAAACAAGCAAAGCACCGCTCCCAAACGAAGGAGGAAGCGGATTATCCCGGACGCAGTCAAAGCGTTCATCTTGAAGGAGCGGCAATATGACCCCAATCTCTCCAAAGACAAGCTTTCCATTCTTCTCAAGGCAGACGGCGTTGCCAATCTCTCGGCTTCAACCATTGGCAGAATATTAAACGACCTCAAGAAACAAGGTGTGTTGCTCAAAGAAACAAAACTCTCATACTACGCTAAGACCGACACTTTCCGTGAAAAAACATTCATAAAGCGCACAAAACTGCGCTCCAAAGGCCACAAGGGAGGTTTAGTCAAAGCCGATTCGATCGTAAGGTTTTACAACGGCATCAAACGGTATATCGTCACTGCCATTGATATCGAAGGCAAGTTCGCTTTCGCCTACGCCTACAAGAACCATTCGTCTGATGGAGCGGCTGATTTCATGAAAAAGTTCAAAGTGGTCGCTCCCATATCCCTAACCCACGTTCAGACGGACAACGGCAGTGAATTTGAGAAGCATTTCCACCTGTATCTCGAAAAGACCGGCATCATTCATTTCAATACTTACCCGAGAAGTCCAAAAGAGAACTCTGAGATCGAACGGTTCAACCGGACGCTCTCTGATGCCTTCATTAAAAGGAATCGCCACCTCCTCGCTTACGATATGGATGCATTCAACGACAAACTCATGGACTGGCTTCTCTGGTACAATACCAGACGTCCCCACTGGTCGCTTGGACTCATCTCTCCTTTTTTGAGGTATATTTGCAATCAATTAACAGCCGAGGAGTCTCAAATGTGCTGGACGAGTACATGTGATTGACGCGCGAGGATAAAGACGCTATCTTTTCTTTTAGCACGGGAGGGAAGGCCAGGGCCTTGGATGGAGTAGGCAATCGACCTCATTCGCTTTACGGGTTCCAGGAACAGCCAATTCCCTCCCGGCTTTACAATAGAATAAACGCGGGAATTAGCGGCGAGTCACCGCAAAGGATTTGCGGCGCAACGGCTGGGGCCGAAACTCCGCAGATTTTGAGATCGTTCCGACCTTGCTGGTTGAAATCTCTATTCCCGCGCGCTAAGTAAGAAGCGTTGTGTCTCGTTTTGCGGTCCATAGGGCCGCTTTTTTTATCGCGATGAGTAACCGACAGTTTTCAACCAATATTCGTGCTCCCACTCCCACAATTTTTTCGCGCTTAAAAATGCCTCAAAATCCTGCCTCCAGTATGGAAATTCCTTAAGTTCGATCACGCCCTTTGTTTCGCCCCAGTCATGTTCGGCTTCCGGACAAGCCCGATTTCCGTTTGAAAATTTTGCAGCCCGAATTTTATCTCTTCCTCCTTTCTGCCGCAAGGTTGCCCCGCAGCGCTTGCACACTTTGTTTTGATCAATGCGCAGAATCCAGCGCGTTTGGAGCGAAGTCAGTTCTTTTGAAAGGGGATCCATATATGCGGCGGTTTGGAGATTGTAGTCGCGGTATATTGATTGCGATGTTTTAATGTCTAATACCCCGAATTTGCCGTCTATCAGAGCCAGGGCGTCAATTGTGCCGGCATAGCGGTGATCGTAGTGTATAACGCGCTTTTCCACGTATTCCGGAGCAACCTGGATATTTTTTTCATCAACAAACATCCGATAGGCATCCACCGCTGGTTTGATGGAAGAATCAACCGGAGGATTTTCTCCAACCATAATCTTTTCCACGGTTTCGTGGATGAGCGTGCCCTCGGCGGCTGATTTTTGCGTCGCTTCCTGGGCGCTTTTATAGTTGGCGGCTTCGGCGTAGTAATAGTAGAGAGCCGGCTTGGATTTTATTTCCAAAATCTTCGTAACTCTAGGATACCAGGTGCCGTCAATATCGTAGCCGCACAAGCTTTTGAATGAATCAGCGTCGTTGAAATACATTAGTCCATCATAACAGCGCGCGGTTGATTTTGCCATATCCGGAATCGCCGTGCTATTATTCTTTTAGCACTGGCAGACGGAGCAAAAGATAAATGAGTGAATTTTTCGAAAGCATCGGGGTTAAATTTCTCGTCGTCGCCGGCTTCGCGTATTTCGCGGTCGTGATCGTAATCATCCAGCAATGCCGCAGGAAACGCGGAGAAAAGTAAGCGCATAATCCAAAGAGGAATGGGTGTGCGCTTTTTTAATCGGGGAGGGGTCTAAGAGTTTATGCGTATTCAGATATTATCTGTCGTACAATATACCTTTTGCGACAATATATCAAAAGTTCTCAGCTTTAAACTTTTAAATATTATCGCAAAAGGTGCGTTCATTTTACAACAGGTAGGATTACCTATCGTAAAATGAACGCCTAAACGTATTATTGAGGTAAAAAAAGGCGGCTTTTCACCACCGCCTTTTGTATTCGTCCTTCGGCTCTATGGGTTTGCTGAATGCCCACAGAGCCAAAACCGAAATTACAAGTCGTCGTGACGCCTAATGTTTGTTTGGTGTGGGGGTTTAACGCGTTTCGCGGCGCAAGGCGAATATAAAGACGATGTTTCTATCAACTTGAGGATTTAATAAGCCAGTAGAACCCTTTAATCAGCATATCAATCATCCAAGCGACTATTTTGATTATCAGGTTAGCCAGATCGGTAAAGTTGAATCCTAAGAAATTTTTAAGCCATGAATTTATTGCCGTGAAAATTGAAACGATGAAATTCGATATCGCGCTGAAAAATTTAATCCCATTATCAACGGAAATCGGCGTGTTTGACGCATCGGATGCCGCAAAAGCAGCACCGGCGCACGCAACTCCAAAAATAACTAAAATCAAGATCGTCGCGCAGCTAAAATCAAAACGAGAACTTCTTAAGCAATTTATAAACTTCATAGTATTTTTTGTCAAATACATAATCCCAAGTTCCAACGTAGCGCAGCTCTTTTCCTCCGAAGTTTTTTTTGAAAGCGGTTATTCCAGACCATCTTTTATTTTCATGGCTTATTCCCCATAAGTCAAACGTTGTCGTGCCTTGATCCTTTGCGTCTTTTATCGCGCGCCAGAGAAGCAGTGTCGGCGCGTTGTACCTGCCGTAACCGGCGCGCGAGGCGGAGTAAAGATAAACGCAGATCTTTCCGAAGGTCACGAAGATCGCCGCGCTTACCGTCTCGTCTTTCAGGCGCGCTTCAAATATTTCGGCGCGGCAGCCGTCACTCAGATCAGCGACCGTCTCGTAGTATCTTTTCGGATATGCCTTCAGGCCGTGCCTTTTATTGGTTTCTTCAAAAATCTCCCAGAAGTTTTTAAAAGCCCTGTGTTTCTCCCCTGCCCCGACGGCCTTTACGATTTTTACGCCGCGCCGCTCCGCTGTTTTAACGGCATAGCGCGTTTCGTACTGCATTTCGCCAAAAATCGCTTCGGCGTCTTTCCCGAGATCTATGAGCCGCGTAGTTTCCGGCTGGGCCGAAACCGCCTGAATAAAGCCGAGCGATTCAAGATCGTTCCGCGACTCGGGGCCGTCTTCAATGGGCGGTTCTATGCGCAGGAATACGATTTGATCGCTGATGCCGCGTTTAACCTCGTCTAAAAAAAGCTTAAGCGCCTCCCTTTGCTCTGCTTTCGTGTCCAGGGCAGGTCCGCGAGGAGAATAGAGATATCGGCGGTCAAAAGGCAGTTTATAGCTTATAAGGAGAGCAGGAGCGGCTTTTACCCAAAGACGCCCGGCGTATCGGCCAAGTAAATTCTGAAGTTTGTTCCAGTCGTTGGATTGAAGAAAAGATCCGCCGCGGCTCTGAATTAATTCATCCCATATTTGATCCCGGCTCATGTATTTTAGGCGCCGTTC
>CAYJCQ010000012.1:0-10861 GCA_964368725.1 uncultured Candidatus Saccharibacteria bacterium | reverse complement strand
TTGTTTTTAACCACTTTTGCTTTGGCGCGGTTGCCTACCACGTCTTCTCCTTTTTTAATCTGGGCGATGCGGCGGATGTCTATGCGCACCGACGCGGCAAAGGGCAGTGCCCGCCCTCCCGGAGTCGTTTCCGGGTTTCCAAACATGACGCCGATTTTCATCCTGATCTGATTGATGAAAATAATGAGCGTTTTACTGCGGCTCGCGCTCGCGGTCAACATCCGTAAGCCCTGGCCCATGCGGCGCGCCTGGAGACCCATCATCTGTTGGCCCATTTCGCCTTCAATTTCAGCTTTTGGGGTAAGCGCGGCGACGGAATCCACAACCACCACATCAATAATTTCCGAACGCACTAAACTTTCCAATATATTCAAAGCTTCCTCCCCGTTGTCCGGCTGGGAAATCAAAAGCTCTTTAACTTTTACCCCGAGCCGCTCCGCGTATTCGGGATCAAGCGCGTGTTCAGCGTCAATAAAAGCCGCCTTGCCGCCGCGCTTCTGCGCCTGGGCGACGACGTTTAACGCTAAAGTTGTTTTGCCGGAACTTTCTGGGCCGAAGATTTCTACAATTCTGCCCTTAGGGAGGCCGCCTACTCCTAACGCGAGATCAAGAGAAAATGAGCCGGTCGGGATCACATCCACCTTTGTCTTTTGGCCGTCGCCGAGCTTCATGATCGCTCCCTCGCCGAATTTGTCCTGAAGCGTCTCTAAAAGCTTATCAAGATTTTTTTCTTCCGGTTTTTGTTCTTCTTTTTTCACCATCTGATTTAAGTATAGTAAATTTCTTTATTGATCGCCATCCGTCGTGAGCGGCTCTTCGCCGGTTTCCGGCTGGAAAATAATGTTGCGCGTCACTGTGGTTTCCCGGCCGAGCAGGCGTTTGGCCGTAAATACGATGCGGTTCAAGCCGGGTTCCAGGCGGTATTCAGTTTTGAATTCGCCCTGTTCGTCCACGATGACTTCTTCGCCGTCAATCAAAACCTTGTCGTTTTCGCCGGTCCTGCCAAAGATTTCTATTATGTCGGCGGTTGCTATCGTGGTTTCGGAGGCCGGACTCACTAATTCGATAGCCGGTTTTCCGAGAAATCGATCCGCGTTTATCCCGATATAAGCGGCGATTGCCGCCCCGCCGGCAAAAACCGCAATCCATTTTTTGCTTATGGGTTTGAGCGCGAAGCGGTTCTCCGGCAGGCGATCGGTTGGGCCCGAAGCGGCGACCGTGGCCTCGCGTTTGTAAATATTCCAAAGTTCGTTGCCGTCTAAATCAAGCAGGGGCGCGATGCGTATGATATAGCCCCTGACATAGGGCGCGGCCGGCAATTTATTATTCCGGCCCTCCAAAAGCGCGTCCAGGTGGCGCTCGGCGATGCCGGTCAGTGCCGCGATCCGTTCAGGCGTCAATCCCTTGGCCTGCATTTCTTCGTGGAGGATGTCTTTTAACTGTTTATTCATAGCCCTGTTCTATCAGCGAATAGCGAATCTATTTCTAATTTGCGAATTCGTTATCGTTGTTTATTCCATCAGTATTTCTCGTGGTTTTGCCCCTTCTCCCGGGCCGATGATGCCTTTTTCTTCCATAATATCCAATAGGCGCGCCGCTCTGGCGTAACCGACGCGCAGACGTCTTTGGAGAAGCGAGGCCGATGCTTTTTTCGCTTCCTTGACCAAACTCACTGCTTCTTCTAAAAGTTCGTCTTCGTTCTCGTCCCCGGCATAATCGTCAAATATTCCGTTTCCGTTTTCTCCCGTCGCATCTCCGGAGAGTTTCTCTATGGCCGTATCGGTTGCGGGCAGCGAATCATTGTGTTCTTTTATAAAGCCGGCGACCTTCCTGATTTCTTCTTCCGAGATGTAGGCCCCTTGTATGCGCTTGGGCTTGGAAAATTCCGATGATATGAAGAGCATGTCGCCTCCGCCCAAAAGCTTTTCCGCGCCGGCCGTATCCAGTATCGTGCGCGAATCAACTTGGCTCGCGACCTGAAGCGCTACGCGCGCGGTGATATTGGCCTTGATGAGCCCGGTAATCACCTCAACAGAAGGCCGCTGGGTGGAAACGATAAGATGAATGCCGGTTGCCCTCGCCATCTGTGCCAGGCGAACTATAGAACCCTCTATCTCACGACCGTAGCTTGCCATAAGATCCGCAAGTTCGTCAATCACTATTAATAAGTATGGCATGGCGCCCTGGCTGTCCGCCTGCCGGTCGGGCAGGTTCTTATTGTAGCTCTTTATATCGCGCGCGCCGGCCTTAAGGAGCGTTTCGTAGCGCTTTTCCATCTCCTGGATAGCCCAGCGGAAAACACCGATCGTCTTTTTTGCTTCGGTAATTACGGGCGCGACCAAGTGCGGTACGCCGTCGTAGATAGATAGCTCTACTCGTTTCGGGTCAATCAGGATCATTTTTAATGTCTCGGGGGAGTTTTTGTACAGAAGGGATATTAAGATGCTGTGTATTGATATTGATTTGCCCGAGCCAGTGGAGCCGGCAACCAGCATATGGGGCATGCGTTCAATATCAACAAAAATCGGATCGCCCGACACGTCGCGGCCAAGAGGGAAACCGAGAGGTCCGGAATTGCCGAAGTCAGGGTAGGCCATCAAGCTGCCCAAACGCACTATTGCCGCGGCTTTGTTGGGCACCTCAATGCCGATGAGTGATTTTCCCGGAATCGGCGCCTCAATCCTTATAGGATGCGCGGCTAGGGCGAGCGCGAGGTCTTGGTTTAGGGCGGTGATGCGCGATAGTTTTATGCCTTCAGCCGGTTTTAAGGTATAGCGCGTAACCTTTGGCCCGATTGAAATTTCGCCCATTTCAACCGCGATGCCGAAACTCTCCAAAGTTCTCTTGATGATATTCGCGTTTGCCCTTAGGTCTCCCGAGGTCGGTTTTTCAACCGATGAATGGAGCAGGTTTGCCGGCGGGGGCACGTAATTTTTTGACTCCGCGATCACCGGTTTTTTGGGTATTTTTAACGTCGCCGCCGCGGGTGCGGCCATAATCGGTTCGGCTAACTCGGTTTCAGACGGCTCTTCTTTGCGTTTCGATTCTTTGAGTTGGTTCTCCGTTTGCGGCGCCGGAGGCGGTTCGGCGTTTTTAACCAGAACCTCTTTTATTTCCGGCGATCGCTCTTTTGTTTTTTCATCCGCTTCGCCCGGACGCAGGCGGAAAGAGACATTGAAAGCGATAATAAAGGAACCCATTGCCAAGGTGCCAAGCAGGACCAAAGACGCGATTTTGCCGAAAGGTGTTTCCAGGAGCCCAACGAAGGCGCCTATGAGTCCGCCGTTCCCTTGGGAAATTACGTCAATAATTCCGAGCCCGAAGAAAATAAAAAGCGCGGCTCCGAGGAATGTCACACTGAAAAATTTTTTTTCAAGAGTGAAGAGAAAAAGCAATGCCACCAAGAAAGCGACGGCGGGTATGAGGTAATAGCCCCAGCCGAAGAGCCTGTCCAGTATTCTAAAAAGGAAATTTCCGGCCGGTCCGGCAAGCGAGAAACGCGCCAGCATCAAAATAGAGGCTATCCCCAGGAGCAGAATTGCGGCCACGGTTTTCTTGGTTTCTGGGTGAATCTGGGCGCTCGCGCCCCGCAGGCGTTTCAATTCTTTGAGTTCGCGCTTGATTTCCGATCGCGTCCTTTTCATCCACATTATTATACGAAATTTCCGCGATAAGTTAAACTTAAAGATATGAACCAGAGTATATTCAAGGCCTATGACGTAAGAGGCAGGTATCCAGGAGAAATAAACGAAGGAATCGTTCGGTCTATCGCCAGATCGGTTTCTAAAAACCTTGGCAGTGGGAAAATCGTTATTGCCAGAGATGCCCGCTTAAGCTCTCTGAAACTCTACCGCGCCGCCATCAATGCGGTTCACAGAATTCGCGGTTCGCGCGTTGTGGGAATCGGCCTTTCAACAACGCCGATGTTTTATTTTCTAGTGAACCACCTGCGCGCGGCCGGAGGCATAATGATTACTGCCTCGCACAATCCAAAAAAATTCAACGGCTTAAAGGTTGTCGGACCGAATGCGATAGCTATAGGCGGACGGGAAATATATAAGCTAGCAACCAATGACTAATGGCTATACAAAGGTTTACGCGAGGTTTTTGAAAAAGTTTTTAAAAGCCAGCCGGACGCTTAAAGTCGTTTTTGATTCTTCCGACGGCACAACCGGGCTTGCGCTTCAGGAGCTTTTCCGCGGGGTCGCTAAAATCAATCCGGTATTCCTGAACGCTAAGCCAAACGGCAATTTCCCCGCGCACGGGCCGAATCCGTGGACCGGAGGCGCTATTAAAAAATTAGGGAAGGAGGTGCGCCGCCACGGAGCCGACTTCGGAGCTATTTTTGATGGTGATGGCGACAGGGTTTTTTTCGTTGATGATTTAGGCAGAAGCATTTCAGGAGACGCGGCGGCAGTGCTTATCGGTGCGGCATTTAAAGGGCCGGTGATACTAGATGTTCGTGCCGGCTACGTGGCGCGAGAGTTATTCCGGTCGTCCGGCCGCAAGGTTATTGATTCACGCGTGGGACATTTCTTCATTAAAAAACTTATGCGCAAGAAACGGATGCAATACGGCGCGGAAATCTCCGGACACTATTATTTTGCAGTCAAAGACGCAGGCGGCACGCTCTACTTTGATTCGGGCATCTTGGCCGCGGTTAATATGATAAATCAAATCTCAAATCTCAAATCTCAAAATTTGCGAATGAGCGATTGGATTGATTCGCTGCCGAAGACGTATCGTATTTCGGAAACGAATTTCAACGTGTCGGACAAAGAGGGGATGATAAAAAAAATTGAAAGCAATTTTAAGAAATCCGCAAAGCGCGTTTCAAAACTTGACGGCATCAGGATGGATTTTCCCGATTTTTGGTTTAGCGTCCGGTCTTCAAATACGGAGGACTTGCTCCGGCTGAATCTGGAGGCGAGAGACAAAAAAACTCTTAAGCAGAAACTCCTAGAATTAAAAGCATCTATTTTTTAGAACAGCGTTGCCGGCAGCGCCACGTCGCTCAAATTAAATTCTGCTTTAAGCAGATTTTCCGGATTATTCTTTTCGGGCACTAAGAGATATCCTTGTTTTTTCGCGAGTTCGTAGAGATCGCGCGTGAGGCGCACGTCGTTTATGCAATAATCTTTAAGCTCCTCAAAATTACCCTCATGATAGAGCTTGATTGCCTCAAGGCCGTTTGAGTGTGTCTTCGCTTCGCCCAGGTTTGCTTTCGCAAGCGCGTTTAAACTAACCCTTTGACCGAGTTTGAGCTCTATCTCTTCAAGCATGTCCAGACGCTCAAGCGCGAACAGATTGAAGTCAAAATGCTTTTTTAAAACCGGAATGTCAAACCGGTTTATGGCGAATCCGATCACAAGCCCCGCGCGCTTCAAGAGCGGCGCGAATGCTTCAATCTGATCTTCATAGAACGAATAGAATCGGTCATCGTCGTATGAATAGGCGCCCACAAGCGAAACCTTGAGGTCGTTGAAATTATCCCTTCCGCCAACGTCGGCGAAAGAGTTTGAAGTTTCGATGTCGATAACGAGTTTATCCATCAATTTCTACGAATTTCTATAAGTTTCTACCAATTTCTGCGAAGAAATCCATAGAAACACGCTTCGCGAAACTGATAGAAATTGATTGCGCTTTAGACGTGACGATCAGCAACTTTGCTTGCCGCGTAGCTCTCCGGTTTTGTTTTTGCCTCAAAGTTATTGGCGCGCACCATGGCGACTAATTCCTGAATCATGGTACGGGACGCGCCGTTTTCACCGACATCAACGTGGATTTCAAAATCCCAGTTCGGGTTTTCGTCCGGTTGAACGGCGGTCGCGGCGTTCAATTTTTCAAGAATATCCTTCGCGACTTCAAGCGAAAAAAGTACCTCCTGAACAATCCGGTCGCGTAGAGTATGGAATTTTTTATCCATTATCCCGTGCCTCCAGAAGTAGCGGCCGCCGTTGCCGACTCTATGGATCACTATCGCGGTTACGAAATCGGCGGTGCCGTTGGCTTTCCTTTCCGAATCCGATCCGATTATGATTTTATAGCGCCTTTTTTCGTCGGCGCGCATAAAATCAATCAGCGTTTGGATAATTTGGTCTGCGGAGAGCTGGAGTCCCAGAGAACTGTTGAATAATCTGTCCATAGTTAGGGTAAAAACTCTTGACTAGAAATTTAAAACATTCGCGGATTTTTTGCAAATTTTTGCCCGGCGCGGGTTTTTTAGTTTCCGGTTATTTAGCTGGTTGCCTTGGGGATTGTCACATGAAGGGTTGTTCCCCGGCCCTCCTCGGATTCAAACCAGATTTTGCCTCCGTGCCCCTCGATGACGTTTTTTGAAATGAATAGGCCAAGACCGGTGCCGACATTCTTCTTTGCCACGGCGTTTCTGCCCCTGAAGAATTGCTGGAAGATGAGCGGTTGGTCGTCTTTTGGAATGCCTATGCCTTGATCCCGGATTGTCAGAAGCAGATCCTTCGGGTTTTCCTCAAGCGCGATATCCACGCGGCCGCCGGCGTTGCTGTAAGCGACAGCATTTGAAATCAGGTTTTCAATGGCGCGCTTCATGGTGAACTCGTTTACTTCTACAATCGGGTTCCCCGTCGAGCTTTTGAAATCAACCGCTACCTGTTCCATTTGGAGCGTGTCGTGAAGTCCGTTGATTATGCTCTGTATCAGCGCAGCGATGCTTACGGGCTTCGCCTTCGATTTTTCGTAGCGAAAGCCGATCTCGGAGAGCGTCACCAAATCCGCTAGAATTTCAACGATACCGCGCTGGCTGCGTTCTATAATGTCCAAACCCTCTTTTTTCTTCGCCGCCGGCGAGGATGGATCTTTAAGAGCCGCGGTCGCCCAGTTGATGGCCGCAAGCGGAGTATTAAACTGGTGCGAGACCGTGGTTATGAACTGGTCTTTAAGCTTTGAGAGTTCCCGTTCTTTGCGCAAGCTTTCGGAAAGCGCTTCGGTCCTGATTTTAAGCTCATGCAGCTCTTCAAGCCCTTTTAAACTTTCCGCCATCTTGTTTAGATTCTTGCCGAGATCCTCGAGTTCATCGCCTGTTTTGATCTGCACCCTATAACCGAAGTTGCCGGAGCCGATAATGTTCGTGCCCTGAGAAAGTTCCGCTATCGGCTGTATAAGGCGCAGGGCTAGCCAGCTTGCGATTACTACGACCAGCAAAAGCGCGAGTACGGAGAAAATTCCAACCTGACCGAGTATGGTGCGGATCAGTTCCTGGGTTTCCGTCCGAGGCCATTCGGCGATGGACGCCCAACCCAGATCTTCAAGCGATACGCCGGCGCCGCTCACGGTTATTCCGTCCGAGCTCGCGTAGAACTGGATTTGCGCGGCGCCGTTTTTGCCCAGCGCTTTGCTGACCGGCGGAAGCGCAGACGCGTCTTTGCCGATCAGTTCCGCTTTTGGATGGGCGATGATTAAGCCGTCCTTGTCTGTCAGATAAACATAGCCGGTTTCTCCAAGTTCGGCGCTTGAGATCACGGCCTGTATTTCGCTTAGATCCATGCGAGCCGCGATCACCGAAACAATCTGGTCGCGCTGATTGTAATTAGGCGCCCCCAAGGGCACGAGCAGTTCCTGTTTAAAATCAATGGGGCCGATATAGCGTTTGCCTTCGCGGGCGGTTATGAATTCTTGATCCTGGCTGCGGTTTCTCAAAACCGAGCTTGCTTTCGGTATTCCTTTTTCGTCTCGCGTCCAGCGTTTTGTCTCCCGGCCGAAGCTGCAGAAATCGGCGGTAATGCATACGAATGAAATGTCCCTAATGGAAAGATTTTCCTTGAGAATGATTTCAAGGAGCGCGTCCTGCTGGTTGAAACGAATCGGCGCCAGTTCCGAGAAGGCGACGCGGAGTTCTATGTAGTCCGCCGCCCTGTCGGTTATGCGGCCGATTTCAGTCGCTATCCGGCGGGCTAAGTTTTCTTCAAGCGCCTGGACGTCTATTCTGTGCGTGAGATTTACGAGATAGACGCTTACTCCGCCCATTAAAGCGAGAGGAATGACGCCCGCGATAAGGAAAGTTCGGACGAATTTTTTCCGGAGCCGGCTAGGGCCCAAAAAGGTTTTCCAGATCCAGTACCAGTACTTGGTGCGCATTTATGAATCACGAAATAAACGGGGAATAGGACGCTAAACCGACTCAAAAAATAAATTCGGCGTCTGTTTAGCGTCTGGTTTGGCGCCGGTTCAGCGCATGAGCGTAAATAGTGCTCATTGCATTGAATTATACTATAAGATATAGATTTGAGTTATGCGGAGAATTTATCTTGACTACGCGGCGACGACGCCCGTTGATCCGGCCGTGCTCGCGGCAATGAAACCCTATTTTTCGGGGTCTTTCGGCAACCCAAGTTCGCTCCACAGTTACGGGCAAGAAGCTTCAAGGGCGGTTTTTGCCGCGCGGCGCGCGATCGGAGCGGCGATCGGAGCTGATTATAAGGAATTAATTTTTACCGGTTCCGCGACCGAGGCGAATAACCTCGCTCTGCGCGGCGTCATACGGAGAATTATGAATTATGAATCAGGAATTATGGGCAAGAAAACCATAATTCGTGATTCCAAATTCATCACTCCTCGTATTATTGTTTCTTCCATTGAGCACGAGTCGATTTTGGAGACCGCCCGCGATTTGGAAGCAATGGGAGTTGAGGTAATTATGATTCCGGTTTCCCATGAAGGCATTATTAATCTTGAAAAACTGCGCGGGTCTTTGAATGAACGCACCATTCTTGTTTCTGTCGTATACGCCAGCAACGCGGTTGGAACCATTCAGCCGATATCAGAAATTTCTAATATCATCAGAAATTTCCGCGAATCAAGAATTCAGGATTATGGATTACGGGGAAATTTGAAAACCATGATTCATAATTCATCATTCATGCTTCCGCTGTTTCATACCGACGCCGCGCAGGCATTTCAATATTTGGATTGCGACGTTAACCGATTAGGCGCGGATATGATGACGCTCTCAGCGCACAAAATTTACGGGCCGAAAGGAATAGGAGCGCTCTATATGCGCCAGAATTATGAATCAGGAATTAGGAATTATGGGACGGAAGACCGGAAATCCCTAATTCATAATTCCAAATTCATAATTCATTCTCTGGTAACTGGGGGCGGTCAGGAATTCGGAATTCGTTCCGGCACCGAGAATGTTCCGTATATTGTCGGGTTTGCGCGAGCGGTTGAGATAGCCGCGAAAGCGCGCGCAAGGGAAGCGGAGCGGACGCGCGCGCTACGGGATAAACTTTTCCGCGGCATAAAGAAAATTTTGCCCAAGGCCGCGATGAACGGATCCCCGCTTAAAGCCAAGCGGTTGCCGAATCATTTAAACGTTTATCTACCCGGATACAGAGCCGGAGAGCTTTTAATCGCGCTTGACCGTCTGGGCGTGGCGGTTTCCTCGGGTCCGGCCTGCGCGAGTCGCGCGCCCAAGCCGCCGGGGGCTCTGCTCGCGCTTGGCATACCAGAAGAGCGCGCCGCGTCTTCTTTGCGCATTTCTTTGGGCCGCGGGACGACAATGCGCGAAATTGACAGGATGCTCCGAATATTTAATATGTTACTATTAAAAAGTCATGTCTAAACATTCCGAAAATTTGCTTTTGCTGGTAGTTATAGCCGTGGTGCTTACATTCGTTTCATCTGGCGCGCCCGCGGGCGCGCCAGATGAAAAAGCGCTCGCGCGGGCGGGCATTCTTGAAGATTTATTTAAGATATTCAGGCCGGAGGAAGAAGCGTCTACGGCAGTCCCCCGGCAGAAAGAGACGGTTCTGCCGTACCGGGCGGCGATTGATTACGAAGAAGCGGTGATTCACGCGATTGAAAAGGCGTCGCCCTCGGTAATTTCAATCATCATAACAAAAGACCTTCCGGTTATAGAAAATTGCCCTTTTGATCCGTTCGGCGATCTGCCCCCCGAATTCCGGCAGTTTTTCGGTCCGTTTGAATTCAACCGGCCGTGCTCCAAAGGCACTAAAAAGCAGGAAGTCGGCGGCGGCTCCGGTTTTGTTGTTTCCTCGGACGGTTTGGTCATTACAAACAAGCACGTGGTTTCTGACGAAGATGCTTCTTATACGGTGCTTGCGAACGACGGCAAAAAGTACGAGGCGGAAGTGCTTGCCCGGGATCCGGTCCAGGATCTTGCGGTGGTAAAGATGAAAGGCGCCCCGGCGGATCTGCAATCTTTGAAACTGGGGGATTCCGATTCGGTAAAGCTCGGGCAGACCGCCATCGCGATCGGTAACGCTCTGGGCGAATTTAGGAACACCGTTTCCGTGGGCATTGTTTCCGGGCTTTCGCGCGCCATAGATGCTTCCGGCGGCGGAACGGTAGAGCATCTTGAGGGTTTGATCCAGACGGACGCGGCCATTAATCCCGGCAACTCCGGCGGTCCGCTGCTTAATTTAAAAGGAGAAGTGATAGGCATTAATACCGCCGTGGCTCAAGGCGCCGAAAATATCGGCTTCGCGATCCCGATCAACAAAGCTAAGCGTGATATAGAATCGGTTAAAAAAACCGGCAAAATCAGCGTGCCGTACCTGGGCGTGCGTTATCTTATTATTACGCCGGAACTCGCGAAGCGCGACAAACTGCCGGTTGATGAAGGCGTGCTTGTGCGTGGCGGCGAAGACGGGCCGGCCGTTGTGCCGGATTCTCCGGCGGCAAAAGCCGGCATACAGACGGAAGATATTATCGTGTCTTTGAACGGCGAGGAAATAACGGCAGACCGGTCGCTTGCGTCTTTGATACAGAAGTACGCGGTTGGAGACGCCGTCCGGATTAAGATTGTCAGATCCGGCAATGAAATTGATTTATCGGTAAAGCTTGAAGAACGAACATTCTAAAA
>CAYJCQ010000011.1:6472-10952 GCA_964368725.1 uncultured Candidatus Saccharibacteria bacterium | reverse complement strand
ATCAAATATACTCCGATTCAGAATATTTGGCAATTCACGGATTGCCATATTAGACCTTTGCTCTTTTTATGGCCTCCTTAAGCCGCTCCTTAAAACCGGTTATTTTAGGGTCTATTTTCGCAAGCGCGGCTTTGGCCTGGACGCGCGTATATCCCAAGGAAATCAAAGTTTCTTCAATATCCAAATCTGACTCCATAAGCGAAAGCATTTGCGGCGAAGCGATCGCGGAAAGCTTGCCTTTAAGCTCTAATATCACTCTCTCGGCTGTTTTCTTGCCGATGCCGGAAGCCCTTGTTAAGAGCTCTGTCCTGCCTTCATTAATCGCGGCGATGAGCTGCTCAATTTTGGAAATCCCGAGGATACCGAGCGCCGATTTCGGCCCGATGCCGGAAACGCTGTTTAATTTCTCAAAAAGCTCCAACTCGCGCTCGGAAATGAATCCGTAAAGCTCCAAAGCGTCTTCCCGCACGTTAAGATAAGTAAAAATTTTTATATCTTTTCCGATCTCCGGAAGAACAACGAGGGTGTTCGGAGACCCAAAAATCTTAAAGCTTATCGCGCCAACATCAACTACGAAAAAATTCTGTTTTTTGGCTGCGAGCGTTCCGGCAAGCGAATAAATCATCAATCTCTATTTTGACTTGCAACTTACGACTCACAACTTACAACTAAAAGTTGTTAGCTGTCGGTCGTTAGTCACTAGTTAGATTACTTTGCCAAAGGATTTTTGGCCCCTCTCACTTCAAAATGCAGATGGCATCCAGAAGAACCCTTAACATTACCCGTATTACCCATCTCGGCAATTTTGTCTCCTTGGGCGACATAATCGCCTACTGACACTAAATTCTTTCCCATATGCAAATATCTGGTTGCCGTACGATTGGGATGTTCTATCAAAACATAGCCGCCCAAGCCACCGTTCCAGCTCGCCGGGCTGCCGACCTCGGAAACAAGGCCTTCGGCGGAGGCGTAAATGGAAGTACCGCAGGCGTTTGCTATGTCCACGGCGTTATAAGGATGAAGCTCGCCCCAATTCCAGCCGGTCGTAGGCAAGGCGAAATAGCCGCGCAGATCCGGCAAATTTTCGCTTAACAGATCACTGGATCTCCGCTTGGGCTTGCCGTCGGGAATGACCAGCTTTACGCCTACGGATATTCCGGCAGCTGCTTTGGCATTTACGGCAAGAATTTTTTCGGCGGAGATGCCGTATAAGCCGGCGATGATGTCCAGATTTTCTCCTTCAACCGCTTCGTGGATGACTCCGGAAACGGGAAGAATTATAATTTCCTGTCCGGGGCTCAAATAATTGCGCTTGACTTCCTTGTTGGCCCAAAAAATCGTGTTTAATGAAATTCCGAAAGAAGCCGCGATTTTGGAAAGCGTGTCGCCTTTCTGGACTCTATAAATCAAGAGGCTGTCCCTGCCCGGCAGCGCGTTTGAAAGCGGCACTGTCTGATTTAAGAGCGAGGCGCTATCTACAATCACGAAGCCGCCGGCTGAATCGTTTGAGGCGGCAACCGGAAGGCTCGAAAGAGAAGCCGGATCTATAAGCGCGGCATCCAAATCGGAAGAATCATCGCTTGCCAGAGCCAACGCGTTCGGTCCCCCGAAAACTGCTGTTTTTAGCGCAAAATCCGGGCTCGCGGCGCCCTGAAGCGTTCCAAATATAATGCTTCCCAAGACCAAAACAACCGTTATTGCGGTTGCTGTAATGCTGATGTTGAGCTTTCTTAATATAGTACTAATATTGATGAATATACCATGGATCTGAATCCTAAGCAAAAAGAGGCGGTCGGTCACGGAAACGGCCCTTTGCTCATTGCCGCCGGCGCCGGTTCCGGGAAAACAATGACCCTGACGAGCCGGCTTACGGAGCTCATCCGGCGCGGCGTGCCGCCCGAGATGATAGTCGCGATAACGTTCACTAATAAAGCGGCGGAGGAAATGCGCCGTCGCGTGACTCATAACTTACAACTTACGACTAACTACTCACGACCAACGACTGACGACAAAAATCAAAACCGTGTCGTAAGTCATAAGACATCAGTCGTAAGTCAACCATTTATCGGCACTTTCCACTCTTTCGGAGCGCGCATATTGAGGGCGGAAGCAAAATTCTGGGGGAGAACCAGATATTTCACGATTTTCGACAATGATGACTCTTTGCGCCTGGTTAAAAAGGCCGTTGAAAGGACGGGCGCGAACCGCGAACGCTACAGAGCCGGTTCGGTTTCCGCGCGCATAGGCAAAATCAAAAATCTTCTGCTTGAACCGGAAGAACTCCTGGACCAGACCGAACTGGCAATCTACGAAAATTACGAAAATACGCTTAAGGATCAGAATGCTTTTGATTTTGACGATTTGATTGAAAAAGCCGCGCGGCTTTTAAGGAAAAGCCGCGAAGCCCTCCATTGCCACCAGAGAAAATACCTCCACTTGCTGGTTGACGAATACCAGGACGTGAATCCGGCGCAATACGAACTCATCCGCCTGCTCGCCGAAAGCCACCGCAACCTTTCAGTGGTGGGCGATGACGCCCAGGCAATTTACGGCTGGAGATTCGCCGACTTCAGAAGCTTTCTTAATTTTGAACGGGATTGGCAAGGGGCGAAAATAGTGGTTCTTAACGAAAATTACCGCTCAACGCCGACTATCCTTGCCGCCGCTTCGTCAATTATTAAAAATAATGTCCACCAGCGCCGGAAAGATTTATGGACGAAAAATTCCGATCACGGGCCGATAAAAGTTATCCGGGCCGGCGACGAAGATGAGGAAGCGGCTTTTATCGTGGAAACGATAAAAAAATTCCCGGCTTCCGATTCACGACCGCAAAACGCGGCAATACTCTATAGAACCAATGCCCAGTCGCGGGCGATTGAACAGGCCTTAATCCAATGCGATGTCCCTTACAGAATCTACGGGGGTGTAAAATTTTACGAACGCAAAGAAATCAAAGACATAGTCGCCTGCTTGCGCTTTGCCTTAAACCCGAAAGACGAGTTGGCGGCCGAAAGAATCAAAAAAACTTTCACGAAACAAAAGGCGTTAAAAATCCTTTCCGACCTTCCGGGATTCGGCAAAAAGGGCTCGACGCTGGAAGTAATAAATTTCTTCCTTTCTGCCGGTAACTACGCGGCCGAACTTGAACGCGGATTCAGAAACGCCGAAGAACGCATGGAAAACATCCAAGAACTCATTGTTTTTGCCTCGGAATTTCCGACCCTGGAATCGTTCGTGGAACGCGTCTCGCTGCTGCAAGCGACCGATCTTCCCGCGAACAAAATTCTAAATTCCAAATCCCAAATTCCAAATTCAGTCAACCTAATGACTATTCATATGGCCAAAGGCCTTGAATTTAACAATGTCTTCGTCTCGGGTTGCGCCGAAGGCCTCCTGCCGCACCAGATGTCCTACCGTCTGCGCGACGAACTGGAAGAAGAGCGGCGGCTCATGTATGTAGCAATGACAAGGGCCAGGAAAAACCTGACGCTCTCTTTCGCCGGACTGCCCTCGCGCTTTCTTTATGAAATACCGGCGGAATTAACGGAATTTATGAACTTAGGCGGCGACTCCAAAGCACTGCCCAACGAAGACGCCGTCTATATTGACTAGAGTTTCAAAAATCAGCTCGTGCCGGCTTTTATGATAAACCCGTCGTAATTACCTGAAGTGATGCAGTCTGGATAAGAAATCTGCTTACACTCTCCGATAGTGCGCATGTACTGACCCAGTATCCAGCTCCCGATATTGGCGTTTTTGTTCATATAAAAAAGGGGCGAGAACTGGGTGGCGTAGCTTAAAAATAATTTAACGCTCGACGGCCCTTGCGGGTTGTATCCGGGAAACAGGGTGAGCATGGATCCGGCGCTGCAGGAACAGGTCAGCGATATTATAATGCGACCGCCGAAGCCCTCGCCCTGCGCGTGAGCCAAGCTTGGATATATGCCGAATCCGCGCAACAACCGAACTAAGATATTGTCTTGGCCCGGCGGCTCATACGAAAACCCTATCTCTTTATTAAATTTATTGCGCAGAGCGTTAATGGTATTCTGGTATTTCTGATAATAATCTTTTATCTCATACAAACTTACCGAGCCGTTCTTCAAGGACTCGGTTTTGTCTATGAGCGTGACTGTCAACATATCTATGCCTATCATCTCTTTATTAAGTTCAACCGCCTGGCCGGCAATTTTAATTTTTTTCAAATAATCTATCTTGGCTTCTATAAAACCCTTCCATGTGGCCAAGTATCCGCTGACGGAAGAAAAATCGCCGTACTTAAGCCCGATATCAACGAGTTCGTTCACGGTAAGAGGCACCCCGTTGCCGTCTGTTTTAACGCTGGCTAATTTTGTATCGTCAAAATTTATGTTTTTAAAATTTAAGGTAAAATTAATTAGATAATCATACACAGTGGCCGCTCCCGAGGCGCCGATGTTCAGTTCGCCGTCTTTCACCTCGGGCAGGGCCAACTTCCCCA
>CAYJCQ010000011.1:0-6462 GCA_964368725.1 uncultured Candidatus Saccharibacteria bacterium | reverse complement strand
TCGTTTTAAAACCCGGAAAAACGCCATTGGTGGCCCAAAAGCGGGGAATTAAAAAGCGGAGTCGCGGGCTCTGACGGATAAAGCAGCGGTATCGGAAGAAATGACGCTCCCGGTCCTGCCGCCTGAAAGCCGGTCTGGGTTTTTTGATCTTTAGTCCCCTCGCCGGCAACAACCGAAAGTGATGCGCCCGGCGCCGCGGAAACGACTGGTCGCTCATTATCAGGAACACGCTCAAAGACAATAGGCGGCGCCGTTGAATGACCGGTTTGCCCGCCGACGGAATCGATTTCTTGCGCCGCCGGAGAAACCGTTCCCCCGCCGTCCATCCGATTCAAAAAAACCAGTGCCGGAACTGCTATGATTATTACTATTCCGAGCGCGATCAAGGATACCGCCTGGCCTCTCATATCTATATTCTAACCTTTGAATAAAAAATGCACCAGCGATTAGGACAACATTTTCTCGTAAATCCGAAAGCGGCGCGCGCCATTGTCCAGGCGCTTGAACTCGCGCCCGATGAAACCGTAATTGAGATCGGCCCTGGGATGGGAACGCTTATAGATGAATTGGAAAACTGGAATTATGGATTAAGGATAATCGGCATAGAAAAGGACAAGCGGCTGGCCCGTTTTCTCCAAACGCGCTATGCCAAGAACGCAAACATTGAAATTATTAGCGGCGACGCCTTAAAAATCTTGCCGGCCATAATTCATGATTCAAAATTCATGATTCAGGGCTGGAAACTCGTGGGGAACATCCCCTACTACATCACAGGCCAGTTGCTTAGAATTTTGGGCGGATTGGAATCAAAACCGGCAATCGCCGTCCTGATGCTTCAGAAAGAAGTTGCCGAACGCGTTTCCGCCAAACCGCCGGAAATGAACCTTTTATCGGCCATGACCCAGTTTTGGGCGGAACCGAAAATATTGCTTCGCCTTAGGCAACAGGATTTTAAACCGGCGCCCGAGGTGGAATCTGCAATCATTAAATTAGAAATCAAAAAACAAATATCTCCGCCGAAGGCGGATCAGCCTCTGGCGGAAAATATCAAAAATAAGGAATATTTCAGTTTTGTAAAAATCCTGTTTAAACAGCCGAGAAAAACTGTATTTAATAACCTGAAACCCGGGTTCGGGAATATTGAAAAAATAAAGAAAATACTCGCGCGATACGGCCTGACTGGCTCGGAGCGGCCGCAGAATCTCACCCTTCCGCTGTTAATAAAATTATCCGAAGAATTCCACGAATAAGATGTGATATAATATCGGAAAGAGCGGCTGGTTGCTCTAGCCGTCTTTGGCGTTGGATATAAAAACCCATGACTACCTTAAAAATCATCGCCTCAATCACGATTATTTTAGGGTCACTGGCTGCCGGAACGCTCATAGTGGGCAAACAATCGCTCCAGAAAGCCGGTTCTCCGGAGAAGCCCGGGAAACAAAACCTTTCTTTCAAGCAAGCCCAAAACCCGCCTCCTGTTTATACGCCCCAATCACCCGAACAAGACACCCGGACCGCTCTCGCGCTTCAGGGCTCAGCTGAGCCGATTGACACCGAGCCGATCGTTCGGGCCGAACCGGTAGCGGATGACGGCAACGAAACGCGACGCTTCGCGGAGCTCATAGCCAAACAAATCGCCAATCAGGATTTGAGCGGCCCCGCCGGAGACAAGATCAACCTCAACGATATTGACACCGAAGCGGTTGCTGAATCGTTGGTGGCGGGATTTGCTGAAACCGACTACGAAAAATTTTTGACTCCTGTTCCGGCGGATGAAATCA
Organism: uncultured Candidatus Saccharibacteria bacterium; assembly: GCA_964368725.1. GTDB lineage: Bacteria > Patescibacteriota > Minisyncoccia > UBA6257 > 1-14-0-10-40-38 > CAYJCQ01. The sequence goes on along the minus strand of CAYJCQ010000011.1, from coordinate 4,681 downwards.
GAACGCTTCCGGCCAAAGACGCGCTCTCCTACCGCGCTTATTTCTCCTCGCTTGAAGGCATCGTTAAGCGCAACGCTTCCGGCACGAGCTTTGATCCGGACGCCTTAAGTCCCGATGAACTTGCGCTTATGGAATCGGCGCTCGCGAAAATCTTCAAAGAAGCGCTGACACTTGCCGTGCCCGCGCCGCTCAAAGAACTCCACCGCAAGCAAGTTGAACTCATCGGCGCCCAGAAAAACATTTTTTCGGCTCTCAAGGAACTAAACGAAGATCCGGTCAGGGCTTTTGCCGCCTACAGGGCATTGCCGCTCGTATCCAGAGAAATGGCGGTTGTTAGGGCGGAGTTCGCCGGATTCCTTAAACGCGAAAACATCTCCCTATAAAACATGGAACGCTCGTCTTTTAAACCTTTCGCGGTCGCGATAACCATAATGACGCTTTTCGCGCTCATCGCTTCACCGCTTTTCGCAAACAGGGCGCGCGCCGACAGCACGGCTTCGCTCACGAAGACCATCTGCGAGACGCTCGGACGCGTAACATCTTCGGCCGAGGCCACGATCGGCGGGACAACGGCGGAAATATCGGGCGCGGCTGAACAGGTTACCAATGTTCCGGTGGTTGACATGGTTTTGCTTAATCTCCAGGGATCTACTTCCGGAACTTCCAAGGGCGCTTCCAGCGGTTCAACGGCTTCGGTATGCGAAAGTTTTTCCGAATGGATATTCAAAACCATACTCGCCTCAATCAAGAAAGCCATTTTAGACATGATCGTTGACCAAACTATTTCCTGGATACAAGGCGGCGGCAGGCCGAAATTCCTGACCGACTGGCGCGGCTTCTTAAATCAGGCGGCGAACGATGCCGCCGGCGAGTTCATAGAATCAACGCCTTTCGGCTTCTTGTGCTCTCCGTTCGGCTTCCAGGTAAAAGTGGCGCTTTTGCCGGTAAAAAATTTCAGCCAGCAGATAACCTGCACCTTAAACCAGGTGATTTCAAACATCAACGCTTTCTACGATAATTTCAGTTCCGGCGGCTGGATCGCCTACTCAAGCTCGCAGCAGCTTCAAAATAATTTCTACGGTTCTTTCTTTCTCACGGCGGTTGAAATGGAAATCAAGCTGGACGAAGCCGCGTCAAACGCTGAAAAAATAACATCAGGCGCGAGCTACATCGGCACCCAAAGCTGCCAGGAAAATCCGAACAACGTCTACGCTCCCGACATAGACGGAGATCAAACTTCCGGAGACATTCCTTCAACGTGCATTCAGACGGTTCCGGGAGAAACCATAGGATCGCAGGTCGCAAACGCCCTTCAGCTTGAAACCGACGCCTTAATGGGCGCGGAAGACGTGGCGGACTACATTAACGCGCTCGTAAACGCGGCCTTAAACCGGTTAATTCAGGAAGGCGTTGACGGCCTTTTGGGCGTCATCACGCCGAACGCGCCGCCGTCTTCGTTCCCGGGAGGTCCGGTAATCACGCAAAACGGCTGCCAAGGACTTACTGGAGCCGCCTACCAATCGTGCCTGCAGTACCAGAACAGCGCCGGAGGAGGCGCTTCGCCCGGAACCGCGACTTCCAGTTTGATATCCTCTATCAGCGGAGCGATCTCCGAAAGACAGCAGGCGGACGGCTTTCTCGCAAACACACTCTCCCAACTTCCTCTATATGCTTCAACAACGGTTCCAAATTTCATCGCCACTTTTCAAGGCAGTTACTGCCAATACCTGACAAGCGCGGACAAGACACAATATATCGCCGACGCGAACGCCGAACTTTCTTGGGCAAACGCGACTTACGATTCAACCCAGGACGGCAAAGACCTAAATCTAAACGTAATCGCCCAACTTCAAGGATTCATCGTTCAGATTAACAATCTGCCCTTTGACCCCAACGATCCGAGCGTCTTCTGGAACGCCTTTAGCGCGCTTGAAAGCCAGATCCTCTCTTCTGGGCTCGCTGATCCCGGAGCCGCGATCGCCTTTAAAGCGAGCGCCAACAAACAGGACTTTGACGTCGCGGCGCGGATAACGAGCGCGAGCGCGACCTTAAACGGCTACCAGAACAACTGCGCCACCTGCAATACCTGCTACTTCAATCCGTTTAACCCCCAGTGCTACTCGCAGTCATGGTCGTATCCGCCTTTCTGCAAAACACCGGGTACTTAAACCAAGTCATGACTCGCTTCAAAAAACAAATCTATCTCGGACTGTTATTGGGCCTTGCCGTGCTTATCTTTTTGCCCAGTCAAACGCACGGGTTTATTCCGCTATCGCCATCCTGGCTGTTAGAAAAAGGATTTGGCTATCTCCTCTACTTTATAGGGTTGGTAGTCTCCACCATAGCCGCACAGTTTTTCGCAATAGCCGGGGCGGTTGTTGATTTCTTCCTTGATTTAAACCAGAAAATCCTCCAGAGCCCTTTCGTGCTCTCCGGCTTCAATATAAGCTTGGCGGTCGCGAACCTCGGTTTTGTGCTGGCGCTTATCCTTGTTGCTTTCGCGACCATATTGAATATGGAGGGCTACGGCATGAGACAAACCCTGCGCAACCTTATTATCGCCGCTGTCCTGGTTAATTTTTCATTGACCATAGCCGGCGTAATATTGGACTTTACCGGCGTTCTGGGAGAATTCTTCATGTCGCAGATAGCAGACCCGAACAAAAACAGCCTTGCCACCGTGCTCGCCGACGTATTCCTGATAAACACTCTGCAAAAACCGCCTTCGGTATCCAGTATTTCTAGTGTCGGCGGAGCGTTAGAGAATATTTTGAATCTTGCCGTTAGTTTAATCTTTACCGCGATTTTCACTTTTCTTGGCGTGGTAGTAATGCTCGCCGTGGGCGTACTTTACTTCGGGCGCTATCTTATAATATCGGTGCTTCTCGTGCTCATGCCCCTGGCCTGGCTTTTCTGGGTTCTCCCCGGACTGGGCGGGAAATTCCACGAGTGGTGGAGCGCGTTTCTTAAATGGGCGTTCTTCCTGCCGGCTTCCAGCTTCTTTTTTTACATCACGGTTTTAACCCTAAAAAACATAAATGCTTACTCCCCGCCGCAAAAGCTCAATATCGCGCTTTCGGTGGACGGACTCATGAAAATGGTGCTTGCTTTGGGTTTTGTTTCCGGCGCAGTAATTGTGGCTGACAAGATGAGCTTGGCCGGAGCAAGCGGCTTAATTAAGACAGCAAAGAATATGCGGGGATGGGCGCTCGGGAAAATAAAACAGGGAGGCAAATGGACTGCCCAGAAGGGCGCGCGCACGCTTATGCCGGAAAAACGCGCCGAAACGGTTCAAGAAAAAATTTCTGGTCTTGCTGGAAAGGTGAAAATACCAGGGCTAAGGGGGTTGGCCGGCCTTGCGGCGCGGGGCATATCCGGAGCGGTTGCCGGCGGAGCGAAATTCGGCGGCAAAGACGCGGTCAAAGACGCGGAAAAAGCGATGAAGGATATGTCCACCGAGCAGATCAAGGCCGTGATGCTTGCCGCCACCGACCCGGAAAAAGCCGCGGCTCTAAAAGTCCTTACCGAAAGAGTCAACCTTGATAAAATTGATGTCGGCAAATACAATTCCGAAGCGATGAAATCAGCTTTTGAGGCAATGGGCGAAAGCAAAGCATTCAGCGAATTCCAAAAAGGCGCCGGCATGAGCGTGAAAGCGAATGGGCTCATGAAAGCAAATACCGAAGTTTTATCGTCGGTCGGCGGCAAGCTGCAAACTTTCAACAACGCCGTCACCGAAGCTGGTAAGGCGCTGTCCGAGGCAGGCACCGACCAAGAAACGGAGCGCGCGATGAATGTGCTACAGACAACGCAGGACAACCTAACTGCTTTCCAAGGCACCAACGAACATGGTAAATACCAAAAAACAGTCAATCAAATCGGCCAGGCCCAGGCGGAATTCTTAGCCGGCTTTACCGACGAAGACCGCGATAAACCGCAGTGGGGAAATATTTACAGCAATAAGGACGCTTTTGGCTTGTCGGGCGGCCTCAAAACCGCTTTCCAGCAGGCGACTTCCATGGGCGTTGCCTCCGGCAGGCCGGGCATGATGCCGAGAATCGCTCCAAAACTGAAATCCGATGAATTTGATAACTATCAAACGACGATGAGCGGCGCCATAGGCGGATTAACCGGAGACAAGCAGAAAATCGCGGAGAAATCATTCAAAAGGACTCTTGATAGAAGAGCCATGGGTATTGAGCCCGGTAAAAAGAAAGAGGGTAAGACAGAAGCCGCCGGGGAAGAAGAAACCTAGCATAATCAATATCTGAATGTTTAAGTATTGAAAATTTAAATATGTTAACAATTACCGACAACCAAATCCGCGAACGCTGGGACACGCTCCCTTTAAACCTCCGCGAAGCGATCTACTCGGAGGACAGCTACGATATAGTGGCCGACGCCTGCGCCGCGAACCATCTAAGCGGGCACCGCGCTGACGCGGTTCGGGCGGTCGTCTCGGATACGCTTATGGGGTTTATCCGCGCGGATATTGACGAGGTAAGCCGGGAAATACGCGAACGCGCGGGCATCCATCCTGATATCGCCTACGCGATCGCCAGAGAAATTGACAAAAGAATCCTTCTGCCCCTGCGTAATGACCTGGAGCGCGTCTACGAACCGCCGAGAAAAGAAAAATCTCTCCCGAAGCATTTTCCGGAAACCGCGCCGGAAAGCATGG